>JAGSPS010000005.1 GCA_018262315.1 Deltaproteobacteria bacterium
ACCCCGAAGTTCGAGTACTGGTAGGTGAGCTCCAGATCGCGCGCGTTGTACGCCGACTCCGAGACGCCCCAGGGCACTCCGAGTTCAGCGCCGTACTTCTGGTGCCGGCGCACGACCAACCGGCTGGTCTGCTCGAGCAGGCTCCCCAGCGGAGCGCGCATCACCAGCGACGGCATCAGATACTCGAACATCGATCCCGACCACGAGATCAGCGCCGAGCCGCGATCCACCGGCGTGAGCGCGCGCCCGAGGCGGAACCAGTGCCGCACCGGCACGTCGCCCTTGGCGATCGCGACGAAGCTCGCGAGCCGCGCCTCCGAGGCCAGCAGGTCGTAGCAGCTCGGGTCGAGCGTGCCGTCGGCGATCCGGTAGCCGATCGAGAGCAGCTGCCGCTCGCGGTCGAAGAGGAAGCCGAAGTCCATCGCCACCGCCAGCTGGCGCGCCTGGTTGCCGATCGAGGCGAGGTGGCGGATGAGCGATCGGGCGCCGCGGGCGGATCGCACGAGCGCGTCGATCTGCATTGCGCACGGCTCCGGGCCGCGCGCCAGGCGCTCGATCGCCTCCTCGCAGCGATCCGGGAGCTCGGCCAGCGTCGGCATCGAGGTGGAGAGAGACCCGAGCGCGACGCCACCCGCGCGAACGCGCGCCCACGGCAGCAGCAGCTCGAGGTCGCGCTCGTGACTCTGGATCGAGGCGTGGAGCGCTTCCGCCCAGCAGAGCAGGTCGGCGCCGGCTTCGTCGCGGTGTTCGCCGATCAGCGTGCGGGCGATGTCGGCGGCCGTGTCGGCGTGCGAGACCAGCACCGCGAGTCGCTCGGCGACACCCGTAGGAGTCATGGGCACCGGTTCGAGCGCGGAGGCAACCCCGTCGAGCGCCTCGTCGAGTTGCTTCCAGGTCACGGTCTGCGTGTGCCGATCCTCGGCGAGCGCCCGCAACGACTCGCGGGTGAGTGCGAGTGCATCCGCAATCCCGGCGAGCCACTGCGGTTCGACCACCGGACGTTCGATCCGCTCCCGACACGCCCAGTCGAGCGCGATCAGATGACCCGCGAGATTTCCGCTGTCCACCGCGGAGACGTACTTCGGGTCGAGCGGTCGCAGATCCTGCGTGTCGTACCAGTTGTAGAAGTGGCCCCGGAAGCGCTCGAGGCGGGTCATCGTCTCGAACGTCGCATCGAGACGCTGGACGGTGTCGAGCGTGCCGAGCCAGCCGAAGTCGCGAGCTGCCACCGTGGAGAGCAGGTAGAGGCCCAGGTTCGTCGGCGACGTGCGGTGCGCCAGCGCCGGGACGGGATCTTCCTGGAAGTTGTCCGGCGGGAGCATGTGGTCCGCGGGCGTGACGAAGGTCTCGAAGTACCGCCAGGTGCGGCGCGCGACGCCGCGCAGCGCACGCACGTCCGCGACGCCGAGCTGCGATCGGCCCCCGACTCGCGGCGCGCTGCTGGTCCAGCGCGCGATGGCGGGGGAAAGCAGCCAGGCGACCAGGAATGGAATGGCGACCGGCCACGATCCGCGTCCCGCGCGCGCAACCGGGATCGCGAGCGCGACGGCCAGCACGACGCCGCCGCCCATGCGCAGGTAGAAGCCGGCGAGATCCAGTCGCGGGCCGAGGCTCGCCTGCGCAGCGGTGACCCACTCGAGCAGGCGGCGGCGCACGAGCAGGCGGTACAACGTACGCAGGATGGCGTCGCTCATCAGCCATGCCTGGTGCGCCAGGAAGATCGCCAGGAACGCCAGGCGCCGCAGCGCGAGCGCGAGATCCGTGCCGACGGCGAGCAGGTGGCTGCGCTTCGAGATCCCGAGGCGACGCGGCACGAGGCCGAGCAAGAACGGCAGGAAGGCGGGCATCGCGAGCGTCGCGACGACGAACGCGCTCCAGGCTCCGGGCGACGCGAGCGGGAGCGTCCAGCCGGCCGCGAGCGCCGCGAAGGCGGCCGGCGCCGACAGCGAGCGGCGCAGATTGTCCAGCATCTTCCAGCGGCCGATCCAGGGGATCGCGCGCCGCTCCGGGCTCCCGCTCGAATCCCGCCCGCGACCGAAGATCCACGGCAAGAGCTGCCAGTCGCCGCGCGCCCAGCGATGCTGGCGCGCCGCGGCGACGTCGTAGCGGGCGGGATGCTCCTCGACGACCTCGATGTCGGACACCAATCCCGCGCCGGCGAAGACGCCCTCGAGGAGGTCGTGGGAGAGGAGCGTGCTCTCCGGAATGCGCCCCGCGAGCGCGGCCTCGAAGGCATCGACGTCGTAGATCCCCTTGCCGGTGTAGGAGCCCTGCCCGAACAGATCCTGGTAGACATCGGAGACGGTGAATGCGTACGGGTCGAGGCCGCCGGGACCCGAGAAGGCCCATCGGCAGCGAGGGCGTGACACGCGGCTGGAGCACGGCGTGGCCCTCGACCACGCGTCCCGTGCGGGGATCGAGCCGTGGGTGGTTCAACGGGTGCGCCATCTTTCCGACCAGCCGCTTTGCGACGTCGCGCGGGAGCCGCGTGTCGGCGTCGAGCGTGATCACGTAACGAACCCCGGACGGAACGGTGGGCGCGCGATCGGCATCGCCCAGGAAGGTCGTGTCGGTCGCGCCGCGCAGCAGTCGGTTGAGCTCGTGCAGCTTGCCGCGCTTGCGTTCCCACCCGATCCACTTGCCCTCGCCCGCGTTCCAGACCCGCCGGCGATGGAGCAGCAGGAAGCGCTCGCCGTCCGCCGCAGGCTCGTGGCGCAGGTTCAAGCGGGCGATTCCCGCGCGGGCTGCTGCGAGCAGCTCGTCGTCGCCGGGCGCGCTCTCCGTCGCGGCGTCCGTCCAGTCCGAGACCAGGGCGAGCCGGATATCGCCCTGCGAGCCCGCCAGATGATGCACCTCGAGCCGCTCGATCTGCTCCTCGATCTCCGCGGGGGTCGTGAGCAGCGTGGGCACCACCACCAGCGTGCGCAGGCTCGGCGGCACGCCGTCGCGCAGCGCGAGGCCGGGAAGCGCCTTCGGCGCGAACTGGTCCGTAATGATCCGGTTCACCAGCACGACCGCCGCATCGGATGCCGGAATCAGCGCGAGCAGCGCGAGCACGAGCAGCCCGGCGCCCGGTGTCCCCGATCCCGCGGCCCCGAGCAGCGCTGCGGCGAGCAGCAGCGCGGTCAAGAGTGCAATCGATCCGAGGTAGCCGAAGATGCCGGCGGCGGCGGTCGCGCGTACGAACCAGCTGCGCAGCGGAGCGCGGAATCCGAGCGCTCGCTCGAGCGCCGGGCGCCCGCTCGAGATCAGGTGGTGGCCGGGGTCCTGCTCGCGGCGCGTCGTCGCGTCGCCGGGCTGCGGCGGCGCGGAACCGGCGCGCCGCGCAGCCTCGATCGCAAGCCGGGCGACCTCGATCTCGGAGCGTCCCGAACCGCGCGCGAGATCTTCGATCGCGTGGCGGTAGCGATCGCGCGTCGCGAAGTCCATCGCGGCGAACTCGCTCTCGGCGCGCAGCGCCTCGTCGACGAGGCTCACGCTCTCGAAGAAGTCGGCCCAATCGATGTTGGACAGCAGTCGCATGCTCGTGATCACGTTGCGAACCGTCACGCCCGCCGAGCCCTGCAGCTGATGCTCCTCGCGGACGATCTCGTCGGCCGTCGTCCCCTGTGCGGCGAGCCGTTCGTCCAGCCAGCGCAGCGCGGGCGTCACGGCGGGATCCTGATCGCGAAGCCGCTGGATCAGCTGCACGGCAAAGGAGCGCGACAAGCGCCTCGCTTCGAAGGGCCTGAGCACGACGGCGGCGGGCTCGGCCTCGCCGCGGCCGATTCCGAGCAGTCGATCCGCGGCGGTGTCGGCTTCCTGCCGGCCTACACGGCTGCTCACGATCCGTTCGGCCGACCTCCGAATGTTCTCGACGAGGAGGATCCGCAGCGTGATCGCAACCGCCCAGAGCTCGCCGATCGTGAGCGGCTGCACGCGCTGGTAGGCGCGCACGAAGCGGAACAGCGCATTCGGGTCGAAGTGGCTGTCCGTGTGCGCGACGAACGCCCAGGCCAGACCGAAGACACGCGGGTATCCGGCGAGCGGCCCTTCGGCGAGCTTCGGCAGCAGGCGATAGAAGCCGCGCGGCAGATCGTCGCGGATTTCGCGGATCTGTTCTTCGACGACGTGGAAGTTGTCGACCAGCCACTCGGCGGCCGGGGTGATGGCCCGCTCTTCGCGGATCGCGTCGCCGATCGCCCGGTACGCGGCGAGCAGCACCCGGCCGTTGTCGCGGAGCCGCTTCGAGAGTGGCCGGCCACGGGCGGGCCGGGGCGTTACGCGCTGCGCAGCGGCGAGGCTCTCGGCATGCTGCTCGAGGCGCTCGATGCTGAAGAGTTCGGCGCGGATCGGATCGTCGCCATCTCCACGCGGAGTCTTGTACGCATTCCGGAGCGCTCGAAGGAGGGAATGCTTCATGGTCCGCCTTGCGCGGGGAGCGCGTCGAGATCGGCTCGCGAGAGCTGCTGGGGCGCGCGGCGATTCAAGCGTCGCATTCGAGCTGGCAGCGCGGCCACGCACTCGGCGGCGAGGCCGAGAACAGCGACCGCTCCGGTCCCGAACCATCGCTCATTGGCATCATCTCGCCTGGACGAGTTGCTCGCCGCAGTCGACACAATAGGTGCTCTGCGCGCGGCGCATCGTCGCGTGGTTCTCTCTGGGGCACCGACCGGCGCGGATCCTCGCGTTCACCACTGCGCCGCAATGGGAACAGAAACGTACGGTCACGATCGCGCGTCCGTGATTGTCGTTGTCGCAACGCTTCTGCCGCATTCCTTGCTCTCCTTCTTCTCTCGCGGCGTGCGAATCGGAATCCGTCCGCGCCGCTCGATGGTTCAGTTTCGCGCGCGGGCTTCCGCTTCGCGCTCTCCCTCGCGTGCCTCGGCCCAGAATCGCGCACGCGCCGCGCCGGAGCGGCGCTCGTCACGGCTCCGATGTGACCAGCGCAGCAAGCGAGCGAGCACGCGACGCAGGCGCTTCCACGACTCGGATCCCTTGCCCATCGCGACTACTCCCTCTCGAAGGCCGTGGAGCGCGACACCTCGTGATTTCTCGGTCGGAACGACCACCGGCAGCGGAGTCCGAGCCGTCGAGAGTGCCACGGCCGCCCGGGTGGAGGAAATCCCTCGATGCGCCGGTAGCGCAGGCACGCGCCGATGGGAGGAGACAGGAAGGGTTGGGAGACCGAACGCTGAGATCGGCCAGCGAGCATGCCCTGGCGCAGTGGGTAACCGATTGGCGAGCGGATTGCCCGGAGAGCCTCGTCCGATTCCGAGGACTGACCGCAACCGGTGTAGATCGCTCAGCGCGCCTCTGCCGGCCGCCTCGCGGTACGCTTGGGGGGCGCGCTTTGGCGCCGTCGGAGCGGGGATGCGGGACCCGCGACGAAGCGCGCGACGTCGTCCATGAGCGCCTCGAAGCGCGCGCGGTCGAAGCCGCTCCCCGACATCAGCCAATCGACGTGGGGCGGATCGTGCGCCGGGTCCTGGAAGTGCCCGAGCGCATCGAGGTGGTCGGCGAACGCACCGTGGATCACGTGGCCCCAGGTCTGGGAGAGCGTCGGCACGATGCCGTCGCTCGCGTCCGCGGACGGTATCGACCCGTAGGCGCCTTTCAGCGCCTGGTTCTGCGCGGGCGTGGGTTCCGGTGCCTCGCGCCCCGGCGCCGCCGCGATGAGCTGATGGAGCGCGCTGTAGACGGCATGCGTGACGTGCGCCGCCGGATCGAGCCCTGCAGCGAAGGTCGCGCGGAAGCTCGGGCGTGCTGCCTGGGTGACGACGGCTCCGTAATGGGCACTGTTACGTGTCAGTACGGAGGCGTTGAAGACTTCCATCGCCTCGGGCGTGAGCTGGAGCATCAGTGCCTGGTCGCGGACCACGTCGCGCAGCAAGGCGCGCACCGCACGGCGGCGCCCGACGCTGAAGTCCTCGAGCAGGCGACTGAAGAGTTCGTCGAGGAGTTCGCTGTTCACGACGAGGTTGCCGTAACGCAGGACCATGCCGCCCATCCACAGCAATGCGGAGATGGGCAGGTGCCCGAAGTGCAGCACGTAAATGGTGTTCAGCGAGAGGATCTGCAACAGCTGCTGGCCCCGCAGCGTCGCAAAGAAGGATGCGAGCGGGGTGCCGTGATGCGGCGTCGAGATCGTGAC
The DNA here is from genome assembly GCA_018262315.1 of Deltaproteobacteria bacterium. Classification (GTDB taxonomy): domain Bacteria; phylum Myxococcota_A; class UBA9160; order UBA9160; family PR03; genus PR03. The sequence goes on from JAGSPS010000005.1 coordinate 6,134, forward strand.
GACCGTGCGCACACGAGCCGCCAGCCGTTCCACGTCGACGGCGGTCGGCAGCAGGGCGCCCGGGGCGGTGAGGAGGCGCACGTCGAGACCCCCGCTCGAGTGGCCGACGAGGTGCAGCGCAGCGCCGCGGTGCGCCGTCTTGTCGATCGTCTCGGCGAGGCGCGCGGCGCGCGTGGGGAGCGACGCGGTCGGCGGCGTCCGCACGATGTGGATGCGCGCGCTGAGGCCCAGCGCGGTGAGGCGCTCGTCGAGCACTCGCCGCACGTGTCCGAAGTAGGTGATCCGCCCGAGATTGACGAAACCCAGGAAGCCCGGGACGAGGTAGACGTCGTGTGTGCTCATCCGGGAAAACAGCGCGGCGAGCGGCTGCGCAGGGCTGCCAAGGCGCCGCAAACGACGGCAAGGATCGGCGCAAGCCCCGGCGAAGTCGTGCGGGTTCGGGTCATTGGATCGCGATCATGGTCGAAACCCGCAGCGAACACAACGCGCACACCGACGAGGGAACGAGAGACGGAGCCCTACGTTTCGCCGTGCCTGCAGCCGGCAGCGTGAGCGAGAACTCGAAGCCGAAGCCCCGTGAGCCCGGAGGACACCGCGGTCGCGGCTCGCTGCTCGCTGCTCGGAGCCGCCGCGGCATCAACCCTCTAGAGTCCACGGCGCGTTCGCGCGCAACGGCGATTCGAAGCAGAAGAAGAGGGGTCGGGGATGAGTGCGGCGGAGCGACTGCAGCTTGGCGCGAGTGGGCTCTGCGAGACCGAGGCGAGTCGACGCCTGCGCGAGCACGGACCGAACGAGCTGCCGACCAGCAAGCGGAGGGGGACGTTCGGCATCGCACTCGAGGTGCTGCGCGAGCCGATGTTCCTGCTGCTGGTTGTCGGCGGCGCGATCTACCTGGCGCTCGGAGACCTGCACGAGGCACTGATCCTGCTGGTGTCGGTGTTCGTCGTCATGGGCATCACCATCTACCAGGGCCGCAAGACCGAGCGGGCGCTGGAGGCCCTGCGCGACCTCTCGAGCCCGCGTGCGCTGGTGGTGCGCGACGGCGCGCAGCGGCGCATCGCCGGGCGCGAGGTGGTGACCGGCGATCTGGTGATCCTGCGCGAGGGAGACCGTGTCCCGGCCGACGGCGTGTTGCTGGAGTGCAACGAGCTCAGCGCCGACGAGTCACTGCTGACCGGTGAGTCCCTGGCGGTTTCCAAGAAGGCCGCGGCCGACCCCGTCAGCGAGATGGCACGCGCCGGCGGCGATGGCCTGCCGTTCGTCTATTCCGGGACGCTGGTGGTGGCGGGCCAGGGCGCGGCGCGCATCCTCGCCACCGGCGCGCAGACGCAGCTCGGCCGCATCGGCAGGGCGCTCGAGAGTCTCGAAATCGAGAAGACGCCGCTGCAAGTGCAGACGGCGCGGGCGGTGCGCGTCTTCGCAGCAATCGGGCTGGCGGCGTGCCTGGCCGTGGTGGGGCTCTACGGACTGCTGCGCGGCAGCTGGCTGGACGGCCTGCTCGCTGGCATCACGCTGGCGATGGCGGTGTTGCCAGAGGAATTCCCGGTCGTCTTGACCGTATTTCTCGCGCTCGGCGCCTGGCGGATCTCGCAGAAGCGGGTGTTGACGCGGCGCATGCCCGCGATCGAGACCCTGGGCTCGGCGACTGTTCTGTGTGTAGATAAGACGGGAACGCTGACGGAGAATCGCATGGCGGTGTCCGAGCTCGCCGTGGACGGAGCGCACTACGACGTGGCGCAAGGCGCGCCGCCGGCGAAGTTCGGGCCCGCCGTACACTTCGCAGCGCTCGCCTGCGAGCGCGATCCATTCGACCCGATGGAGCGCGCCATCGTGAGCTACGCCGCCGAGCACGATGCCGAATCGGCACGCATCCGCAGAGACTGGCGCCTCGTCCGCGAGTACGACCTGACGCGGGAGCTGATGGCGGTGACGCATTGTTGGCAGAGCAGCGAGGGCGGCGCGGTGATCGTAGCGGCGAAGGGTGCGCCGGAGGCCATCGCGACGCTGTGTAATGCCGATGCGGCGCAGCGGGCCGGCATTCTCGAGCACACCGCGGCGATTGCCGCGCGCGGGCGCCGCGTGCTGGGCGTCGCGCGGGCGGAACTCCAAGGCAGCGACTTCCCCGACCGCCCGGATGGATTCGCCTTCTCGTTCATCGGGCTGATCGCGCTCGCCGACCCGGTGCGGCAGACCGTGCCGCAGGCGCTGCGCGAGTGTTACGAGGCTGGTATCCGGGTCGTGATGATCACCGGCGACTACCCGGGCACGGCGCAGGCGATCGCCAGCGAAATCGGGCTGCGTTCACCGGGCGGTGTGTTGACCGGCGAAGAGTTACAGCGCCTCGGCGACGTTCCCTTTCGGGCGCGGGTAGCCGAGGTGAGCATCTTTGCCCGCGTGCTGCCCGAGCAGAAGCTGGCTCTGGTCGAGGCGCTGAAGACCAATGGCGAGATCGTCGCCATGACCGGCGACGGGGTGAATGACGCCCCGGCGCTGAAGGCGGCGCATATCGGCGTAGCCATGGGTGGGCGCGGCACCGACGTCGCGCGCGAGGCGTCGTCGCTCGTGCTGCTGGAGGACGACTTCGCGTCGATCGTCGAGACGGTACGGCTGGGGCGGCGCATCTACGACAACATCCGCCACGCCATGAGCTACCTGATCGCGGTGCACGTGCCGACCGCCGGGATGGCGGTGCTGCCGCTGCTGTTCGGCTGGCCCCTGGTCTTCTTTCCCGTGCACATCGTATTTCTCGAGTTCGTGATCGATCCGGCGTGCTCGATCGCATTCGAGGCCGAGCCCGGGCACCCAGCCTCCATGCAGCGACCACCGCGCGACCCGAAGCAGCCACTGCTGGGAGCCCAGCTTCTCGGGCGCGCGATCCTGCAGGGGTTGGCGGTGTTGGCTGGTGTTGCCGTGCTGTATTTTCTCGTGCTCGAGCATGGGTTCTCCGAGGAACGCGCGCGCGCGATGGCCTTCAGCGCGATGGTGCTGGGCAACGCGTCGCTGATTCTCTCCAATCGTTCGCTGACGCGCAGCATGCTGTCGACGCTGACGATGCCCAACCGCGCGCTCTGGTGGGTGGTAGCCGGCGCGCTCGGCGGGCTCGCACTGGCACTCTACGTGCCGCCGATGCAGCGGGTATTCCGCTTCGAGGCGCCGCACGGGTACGACCCGCTGCTGTGCTTGCTCGCGGCTTCGACCGGGGTGCTCTGGTCGGAGATCGTCAAGGTGCTTTCGCGCGGGCGGTCGCGACGGTCATCGCCCCTGCCGGAAGGCGGCGGGCGATGAGAGCGACGAGGAACCACTGCGATGCGAGTCCGCCCAACCCAAGAGAGCCGGCGGGAGTCAGCCATGCAGACGGCATCGCTCCGCGAGCGCTCCGAGCGGCGCGCGAGACGAACGAGCACAGCGAGCGCCGAGAGTTGGAGCAGCAACCGGGACGGCTCCGGGCTCGCCACGATATCGGCAGTCTCGTTGGTGTCGCCGGCGACCAGGTTCGAGGCGTCGGACGCGAAGAGCACGTAGCGGCCGTCGCCGCTGATGCTCTTGCAGCCCGAGCCACTTCCGCAGCGACACCTGGAACGCGAAGCCGGGCGATCGCGCCGGATCAACTCGAGTCCGCCATGCGCCGCGATCGATTCCCCGGAGAAGCGGATCGGAAGATCGTGGTTGACGCGTTCTCGAATCCGGTTTCTACTCAGGCCCACGAGAGTGGCTCCTCGGTCTGTGCGATGAAGCGCGGTAACTCCATCTTTCACACCGTCGGGTCACTCTCAATTTCAAGCTGCGCTCAGGCTAGATTGGCCGCGTCGGAGGCGGGATCATGGATTCGAGGCAGATCGATTGGAAGATCGATCGAGGTTGGGAACGGGCGTCGGACATCGCGCCCGCGGCGCTCGCCGAAGCGCGCGTGCAACTCCACCACGCTCTGCAACTCGTCGCCGACGTCGGGCGCAAGCTCGCGGACGACGCCGACACGGAGTACCTGCCAACCGCGCGTGGGCTCGCCACCGGTCTCGCGCGCGGAGCGCGACCGTTTCGCGCGGCGCTCGGGATCGGCGATTTCACGCTGCACCTGACCGACGCCGAGGGCAAGCCCGCCCGGAGCCTGCCGCTCGCGGGCAAGACCTACGATGCGGCGGTCCGCTGGTTGCGCGCGGAACTCGATGCGCTCGGCGCCGACGGGGCGAAGGTCACCGGCAGGACGCCGTACGACCTCCCGCCGCACAAGATTCTCGACGGCGCGCCGTTCGCTGCGCCCGGCGAGGACGTGCTGCGCGGACTCGCCACGCACTTCTCGAACGCCTGGCGGGTATTGAGTTTCGTCTCCGAGAGCACGCCCGACTGCAGCGCGCCGCGCTGCTCGGCGGCGGCGTTTGCATACGAAAGCCACACGAGCCCCGCCGAAGGCATCGACATCGCCATCGGCTTCCGGCCCGGCGACGCCGAGCGCAACGAGCCGTTCTTCTACGTCGCGTTCGCGCCGCGTCCCACGTTCGTGGCCGACGAGATCGACGATCTCGCCGAGCTGGAAGGCGGCGGCGAGTGGAACGACGAGGAGTGGTTCGGAGCCGTTCTGCCGGGATCGGCGTACACGATCTACGACACGGAATCGCTGCAGGCCGCCTCGGTCCTCGCCTTCTTCGACTCCGCCCTCGAACAACTCCGCACCCTCGCCGGCCTCGAAGAAGAGTGACATCGAGGACGAAGGGGACTGTCCCTCCGTCCACGCACCCAGGTCCGACGCTTCACCGCGCTCCAAACGTGGACGGCGGGACTGTCCCATTCGTCTCTCGGGTGATGCCGGCAGTTACTCCTCTGCTCTGCTCGCCGAGCGCGTCTCGCCGTCCGCGTCCCGGGTCTCAAGAACCGTCGCGCAGCGCGAGTTTTCTCAGGATCTCGGCGTGACGCGCGCGCGAGAGCGGGTAGCCGCGCGCGAGCAGCACGCCGGCGATCAGGAAACAGGCGGGCGCCACGCCGGTCATCCAGCGGATCGCCTGACGCGCCGTTTCGCTCTGCTCCTCCCCCTTCCGGTAGCCGAGCACGTCGAGCAGCCCCATCACCAGGAACACGCCGAGCGCTCCGCCGAGTTTGCGCAAGAAGGTGAAGACGCCGTTGTAGAGACCTTCGCGGCGTTCGCCGGTCGCGAGGTCGTCCTCGTCGATCACCTCGCCGAGCATCGACCACGGCATCAGGTCGACGACGGCGTAGCCGAGCCCCACGATCGGCACCCAGACGAAGATCACCCAGCGCGGCCACTCGGGCGTCGCGAGCGAAAGTCCGAGACTCGTCGCCGCCCACCACAGCGAGCCGATCACGAACACCTGCACCTTGTCGCGACCTCGAGCGAGCCACAGCCAGAACGGCAGGGCGAGCACGACCGCCGAGAGGAACAGCACCATCACCAGCTCGAAGTCGCCCGGTCGCAGCAGCCAATAGGTCGTGTAGAGGATCAACAGCGCGCCGGCGAGATCCATCGCGATGCGGCCCATGATGTAGACGGCCGTGAGTTGCATGAAGGTGCGATGGCGCGCGACGACGCGCATGCCGTCGAGGAAGCTCTGCTCGATCGAGCGAGCGCGAAAGGCCGGGCGCTCGAAGGTGACGCTGTACACCGCGAACCACGGCAGCATCAGCAGGAAGCCGAAGAGCGCGCCGGCGGCGGCGAAGCCCTCCTTGCCGCCACCGAGCGCCTCGGCGGTCGGCCGCACCGCGATCGCCGCGAAGACACCGAGCATCGAGCCGAAGGTGCGATAGGTGTTGAGCGAGGTGCGCGCATCGTATTCGAGCGCCATCTCGGGCAGAATCGCCAGATACGGGACCGTGAGCACCGTCATCGAGAGCGCGTGCGCCAGGTAGATCAGCGTGTAGTAGGCGAAGCGTCCTCCCGCCCCGGCGAAGGGCGACTCGACCCACAGCAGCGCGAAGGTGACGCCGTACGGGATCGCGCCGAGCAGGAAGTAGGGACGCCGCCGGCCGAGCGCCCAGCGGGTGCGGTCCGAGAGCCGGCCCATCAGCGGGTCGGCGAAGGCGTCGATGGTGCGGGCGATCAGCGGGATCAGGCCGGCGAGCGCGGCGCGCAGGTCGGCGACCTGCGGCAGGAAGTACGAGGCGTAGATCAGCGAGAGCGCGGCGAGCGACGTGTTGAGCGTGAAGTCGCCGGCGGCGTAGATGCTCTTGCGCAGCGGATCGAGACGCGGCTCCGGCTTCGGATCCGCCAGCGCTTCACTCATCCGAGCACTGCGGGGTCGAGATCGACGCCGACCGGGCAGTGATCCGAGCCGCGTACCTGCGGCGCGATCCAGGCGCTCCGTGCAAAGCGCATCGCGGCGGGCGACGCGAGCACGTAGTCGATGCGCCAGCCCACGTTGCGTTCGCGCACGCCCTGACGCTGGCTCCACCAACTGTAGTGACCGCCTTCGGGCACGAAGCTCCGGAACGCGTCCACCCAACCGGCCGCGATCCAGCGGTCGATCTCGGCGCGCTCTTCGGGCAGGAAGCCGCTGGTCTTCTGGTTTCCCTGCGGGCGCGCGAGATCGATCTCGCGGTGCGCGGTGTTGAAGTCGCCCAGCACGAGCACCCGGAAACCCGCGCGGCGAAGGCTGTCGGCGCGCTCGAAGAGCGCGCGGTAGAAGGCGAGCTTGTACGGCACGCGCGAGTTGTCGCGCAGCGTGCCGCTGCCTTTCGGGAAGTACGCGTTGGCGACCACGAGTCGCCCGAAGCGCGCGACCAGCAGGCGCCCCTCGACGTCGAAGTGGGGGAGACCGAGCGAGCGTTCCACCGCGTCGGGCTTGCGCCGCGCGTAGAGAGCGACGCCGCTGTAGCCGCGTTGCTCCGCGGGTGCGAACTCGGCGTGATAGTCGCGCGGCGCGCGCACGGCGGGCGGCAACTCGTGGGGCAGTGCGCGCACTTCCTGCAGGCCCACGATGTCGGCGCCGGCGCGTGCGAGCCAACGCGAGAAGCCCTTTCGCGCGCAGGCGCGCAGTCCGTTGACGTTCCAGGACGCCACGCGCAGGGCGCGCGTCACCCGCCCTCGGTGCACGAGCGCAGGATTCCCGTGACGATCGCGAGCACGATCCACAAGCCCGCCATGGCGATCTTCAGCGGACGCGCCGCCTGCTGGGGATCGGCGGCCGGCTCGTCGTCATCCGCTTGCGTCGGCCACGGCGACGCCGATCCCGGTCGGGTGACGGGCGCGGGCGCCGCGCCGCCCTCGGCGGGCCGTTCGGGTGACACCGGACCGCCGCAGTGCACGCAACGACGGGTGCCCGGCGGATGCGTGACGCGGCAGCTCGGGCACCACGCTTCGTGCGGGAAGGTGGTCGTCATGCGAAGAGCTGCAACGCCGAAGCTGCGAGCAGCCGCCGCACCTTGAGGCCGAGGCGCAACACGCTGTCGTCGTCGGCGACGTCTTCGAGCGCGTCCATCTCGAACCATTCGAGAGCCGTCGACTCGTCGCTCGCGAAGATCGTCTGGCCGGGCGCCGCGACCAGCACGAAGCGCACGTCGTGATGGTGGTGCGCCGGCTCGCTGCCGCGCGCGGGAATCCGATGGACGTCGAGGTCGACCGGCATCGGCGCGTCCGCGGCCCATGCGAAGCGCAGCCCCGCGAGTCCCGATTCCTCGCGCGCCTCGCGCAACGCCACCGCGGCGACGTCCGCCTCGCCGTCCGCGTGGCCGCCCAGCTGGAGCCAGCGGTCGAGCTTGCGGTGGTGCGTCAGCAGGAAGCGCTTGCCGTCGGGTGAGAGCACCCACGCCGAAGCCGTCACGTGACCGGGGAAGCAGCGGCGCTCGAAGCAGTCGCGCTGCGTCTCGACGAGCGCGCGGATGCGATCGGCGCACGCCGCCTCGTCGGGGTGTGATGCGCGGTAGCGCACGAGCAGATCGAGCAGCGGTTTGCGATGCACAGTGTGTCTCGCGGCGAGCAGCGCTCAGAGATCGGACGCGCTCCGGATGATCTTACCGACGATCCCGTACGCCTGCGCCTCTTCGGGACTCATCCAGAAGTTGCGATCGGTGTCCTCCGCGACCTTCTCGATCGGCTGCCCCGTCGCGTCCGCGATGCACTGGTTGAGGCGCGCGCGAGCGCGCAGCAGTTCCTCGGCCTCGATGTGGATGTCCGAAGCGCGGCCCTGCGCGCCGCCCATCGGCTGGTGGATCATGAAGCGCGTGTTCGGCAGCGCGAAGCGATCTTCGCGGGGCACCGCCAGGTAGATGTGGACGCCCGCGCTCGCCACCCAGCCGGTGCCGACGATCCGCACCCGCGGCTTGACGAAGCGGAGGATGTCGTGGATCGAGTCGCCGGCCTCGACGTGGCCGCCCTCGGAGTGGAGGAACACCGTGATCGGCGCCTCCGATTCGGCCGACAGCGCCAGCAATTGCGCCGTCACTTCCTGAGCGAGCTTCGACGTGATCTCGCCGTGGATCAGCACGGTGCGCGCCTCGAACAGGCGTTCCGCGATCCTCGGCTGGATCACCCCGAGGCTCGGGATCGCGTCTTCTTTCGCACTCATGCGGTTCCTCCTGGGCTCGGCCGGCGGAGCCTAACCCCGGAGTCGATGCCGACAAGACTGCCATGACTGCCTTGGGTAGAGTGCCGCCCCGCCGTGTCCCCCCGACGTGGCTCTGGAGGCTTCCCCCTTGGCTCCGCCGCGAACCGCGAAGCGCCCGTTCTGGGCGGCATTTCCCGACGAGGAACTGCTCGACCTGCGGTTGTGCGACCTGCGCCTGCAGGTCGCGGGCTCGCGCCTCGCGCCGCTGCTCGCGCGGCTCGATCGCGACTTCGCGAGCAAGGGCATCGCGCGCTTTCGTCCCTACGCGTGGTTCTCGACGGGCTGGTTCACGCCGCACGGAACCACCGGCTTCGCAATCCCGTTCTATCTCGCGCATCCGCGCCTGCTGCGACTCGAGCGCCACCTGATCGGCGACGCCGAGGGCGGCAGCGTCGCGTCGTGCATGCGCCTGTTGCGCCATGAGGCCGCGCACGCGCTCGACCACGCCTATCGACTCCACCGCCGCGGCAGCTGGCGCGAACAGTTCGGACCGTTCAGCCGGCCCTATCACGCGACCTACCGGCCGCGTCTCGGACACCGCGGCTTCGTGGTGAACCTCGGGCACGGCTACGCGCAGAGTCACCCCGCCGAAGACTGGGCCGAGACATTCGCGGTGTGGCTCGCACCCACTTCGCGCTGGCGCATGCAATACCAGGGGTGGCCGGCGTTGCGCAAGCTCTGCTACGTGGACGCGTTGGTGCGCGAGATCCGGAATCTTCCCCCCGCCGTGCGCACCCGAGAGCGCGTCGATCCGCTGGACGAGAAGCGCGTCACGCTGCGCGAACACTATGCGCGCAAGAGCGCGCGACTCGGGCGTGCTCGACTGCGGGGGGAGTTCTTGCGATGACCGCAAAGCGGCCGACTGCCGCAGTCGGCGGAAGCACGCCGCGCCGCAGCCGAGCGAAGGCCAGCAAGCCGCTCCGCGTGCTCGTGCTCACGCACGTCGACCTGGTGCCCCCCGACTCGCTCGAAGGCCAGAGCGAGAAGGACATCGCGGCGTGGCGCAAGGAGTACGACGTCTGTCTCGGCCTGCGCGAACTCGGTCACGAGGTGCAGGTGCTCGGCGTCTCGCACGATCTGGCTCCCATCCGGCAACACGTCGAAGGCTTCCAACCCCATGTCGTGTTCCATCTGCTGATGGAGTTCCAGGACGTCGCCGTCTACCAGGCGCACGTCACGGGCTATCTCGAACTGCTGCGCGTTCCGTACGCGGGCTGCAACCCGCGCGGCCTGCTGCTCGCCCGCGACAAGGCGCTCTCGAAGTTGCTCTTCCGCGTCCACCGCATCCCCACGCCCGGTTTCCTGGTGTTCGCGCGCGACCGCGCGATCCGCGTTCCCAAGCGGCTCGGCTACCCGCTGATCGTGAAGTCGGTGGACGAGGAGGCGTCGCTCGGCATCGCACAGGCGTCGATCGTGCACGACGAGGAGCACCTGCGCGAGCGCATCGCGTTCGTGCACCGGCGCGTCGCGACCGATGCGATCGCCGAGCAGTACGTCGCGGGGCGCGAACTGACGATCGGCGTGCTCGGCAACGACCGGCTCGCCACCTTCCCGGTCTGGGAGATGTTCTTCGAGAATCTGCCCGAAGGCTCCGAGCCGATCGCCACCGCGCGCGTGAAGTGGGACGTGGCCTATCAACGCCGCGTTGGAATCGACACGGGACCCGCCCGCGAACTCGCCCCGCACCTCGACGCCGAGATCACCCGCATCGCGCGGCGCACCTACAAGGCGCTCGGCCTCTCGGGCTACGCGCGCATCGACCTGCGCCTCGACGAAGCGGGCAAGCTCTACGTGATCGAGGCGAACCCGAACCCCGATCTCACCAAGGCGGAAGATTTCGCGCGCTCCGCCGCCGCGACGGGCCTCGAATACAACGCGCTGCTGCAGCGCATCCTGAACCTCGGCATGAAGCACCGCTCGCCGTGGAAGGCGAGCTGAACGCGCGCGCACCGGGTTGCCGGCAATTCGCTTCGCGCAATGCGGCGCTCGGCCGATTTCCAGAAGCCGCCGTCAGCGGCGTTCCGTCAGACAGGCGCGAAAGGCGGGTGCCAGCGTGCCGTTCGCGTCGAGCGTCTCGATCGTCAGCTCGACGGCGCGGCTCGCATCGGCGTCCAGCCGCGCATAGCCGGACTCCGCCGCTGCGAAGAGCGTGCCCGGGATCCCGTACGCCCAGCTGAGGTTCGGCGCCGAACCGGCGCCGCTCACGACTTCGAAGCGTTTCGCCCTGCCACCGCGGAGCACCTGGAGGTCGTGATCGTGCCCCGAGGCGTAGACGAGCGGCGGCGCCGCGGCGAAACTGCGTTCGATCGATTCGATCATCTGCTGGTAGGCGGTCGAGGGCACATCCTGCGGACTCACCCCGAGCATCCGCGCGACGTGGCGGATCGAGCCGAGCACGGGGACCGGGATCCACAGCGAGCGATTCATCTCGCGGAACGGGAAGAGGTGCTCCTTCCAGCCGAAGCGCGCGCCGTGTGGTCCGCCGCTGCGCAGCGGATGGTGCCCGAGCACGATCGCGTGCCGGTCGCCCGTGTCGCGCAGCGTCGCTTCGAGCGCGCGCTCGACCTCCGCTCGATTCGTCTCGGCGCAGCCGGAGCCGTCGCCTTCCGGACGCGCCGCCTCGTGCAGCCACCATTGCGTGTCGAGGAAGACGAGCGCGAGCCGCGAGCCGAGCGCCGCCGAAACCGGACCCGGACAGCCGTCGGGCGGCACCACCGACGCGCCGCGCGCCGCCACGAAGCGGGTCTGGCGCTTCATCGCTTCCCAGCCGTCGGCGCCCCCATTGTCCCAGTCGTGATTGCCCGGCACCAGGTAACCGCGCGCGCCCGAGCGCCGGACGACCGCGAGCTGGGCGTCGAGGCGCCGCTCGTCTTCGGCGCGTCCCTGGTGGTCGGGTTTGTGCAGGCCGACCGGATAGACGTTGTCGCCGAGGAACGCGATCACGACGCGCTCCGCGCCGAGCGCGCGCACCCGCTCGCTCGCTTCGGCTGCGAGCGCGTCGAGCAGGGGTTCGGTCGGCGCGCGCGGCGCGCCGGCGTCGCCGATCAGGAAGAGTGTCGAATCGGCTACACCGGCATCTTCGCAAGCGGCCGGCAGCGCTGACACACCGGCGTGCGCAACGCCGCGCTCAGTGCGACCCGAAACCGCGACGAAGCCGAGCCATGCGGCCAGCAACGCGATCCAGATCACGCGGCGCAGTTGCACGTTCGTCTCCGCTCCACGAGTGCGCAACTGACGATAACGCGGCGCTGCAACGAGACGCGGGCCGCGAATGAGAGAGTGGTCGCGAGGCAGAATCTCTGACACGCGCGCCCCCCGGCGCTCACTCCCTATCTGAGGGGCTCCGCCCAGCGCGGGGGCCACTCATGGGCTGGTTTCGATCGTCGACACCGCGCGCGACGGTCAGGAGATCCGAAATGAATCGGGAAACGCGACAGAAGAGCCGGAAGCAACTGAGTCGTCGCTGGAGACGCGCGCTGCTCGCGAATCTGGCCCTCGTGATCGGCCTCGCAGCGTCCACGGCAGCGGCCACGCCCATCACGGTGGGAGGTGCGGGCGGGCCCGCGCTCCAGATCGATCCGATCTACTTCAAGGGCTTCAACCAGTTCGGCCTGACGGGGCCCGGCGCCCACGCCGACTACTTCGCCACGAGCCCGGTCCCGTTCCTCGCGGCGGGAGGTGCGGCCGGGATGGACCTGACGGTGGCGCCGGATCTCTTCAAGCCCCCCTTCCAGCATCCGCAGCATCCCTCGAACTCGCGGAATCCGAACACCAACGGCGGCGTCCCGACCGCGCCGACCAACGCAGTCCCGTTCGTCGCGGATTCGCGCTGGATCATCACCAACACGTCGGGCCGCGCGCTCGACGACGTATTGCTGCTCTTCACCAAGACGAGCGGAGCGACCGGCTATCCGTCCGTCGACGTTGCACTCGACGACTTCCTCTACGACACGTTGGAGTACCACAGCCAGACCGCCGGAACGCTCTACTACGGAGCGCTCCCGCTCGGCGACCTGGCGCCCGGCAAGCAGGTGTCGGTGCTCGTGCGCTATGTCGTCGCCGATGCGTTGCTCCTCAGCGGCACGAATTACGTGATCCCGCCGTTCGGATTGTCCGGCCTCGCGAAGGGCTCGTACGTGCCGGAGCCGGCGACCGCCATGCTGCTGGCGGCCGGCCTCGCGGGGATCGGGCTGCGCGCGCCGCGGGCGCGGCGATAGTCTTGCGCGCGAAGCATCGGCGCCGGCTCGCGATCGGCATCGTCGTGCTGGCGGCGGCGCTGGCCTCGGAAGTGCGAGCCAGCGACGTCGTGGAACGCGCGCGCGCTGAGCGCCTCGCGTCGGCGGGTCGCTGCGACGAGGCGCTGCCGATCCTCACGGGTCTCACGACCCGCGAACCGAACGACGCGCGTCTCGTGCTGCTGCGCGGCGACTGCGAGCTGCAACTCGACCACTTCGAAGACGCGCTGGTGTCGCTCCGCCGCGCGCGCGCGCTCGACCCCACGCTGCCGGACGTGGACGTCTCGATCGCCGCCGCGTCGTTCCACGCCGGCGATTTCCAGGGTGCGCTGAATGCCGTTGCCGACGCGCGACGCGCCGGTTCGAAGCGGCCCGAACTGAACTTGTACGAAGGCCTCGCGCTCTTCGGTCTCCAGAACGACGACGCCAACGCCGCGCGCGCGCTCGAGAGGGCGGGGCAGGGCGGCGCGCGATCGCTCGACCCCGTGGCGTCGTACTACGCCGGCATGGCCTGGAGGCGCGCCGGCGACCAGGACCGCGCACGCGAGGCGCTGCAGCGGGTCATCATCGACTATCCGGACAGCGAATGGGCGGTCGCGGCGCAGCGCGCACTCGACGGCGCGACGACGACCGCCCTCACGGTGCCGAGGATGTGGGCGCGCGTCCGCGCCGGCATGGAGTGGAACAGCAACGCGGTCTTCATCGGCAACGGCGTCGCGCTGCCGGAAGACATCTCCAACAAGTCCGACTTCCTCGGCGTCGTGGAGGCCGAGTTCGGGAGCGAGTTCTACCGCAGCGGTCCCTGGTCGCTGGGCGCCCGCGCCGACTACGTGGGTACGGCACACACCGAAGTGAGCGATTTCGATCTCCAGTACCCGGGCGTTGGATTGTGGGTCGACCACAGGCTCTCGAACGTCTCTCTGCTGCGCCTCGACTACGCATTTCATCATGGCTGGCTCGGCTACGACTCGTACGTCACGTCGAATCTGCTGACGCCGCAGTGGATGCGCGACTTCGGCAGCCGCGGGTTGTTGCGCGTCTACGGGCAGATCTGGTACGACGACTTCCACTCGAATGCCGGCGGTGTGGCGGACGGGCCCGGCGCGGTCGGCGATCCCTGCATCGGCGTGAGCTTCTGTGGCCCTCCCGGACTCGACGAAGCGAAAGAGCGCAATCGCGACGGGATCGGCGCCGGCGTCGGCTTCGAACACACGCTTCCGGTCGCCTGGTTGCGCGGAAACGTGTGGGGCGGCCTCTTCTACGAGTTCTACGACTCGCGGGGAACCGAGTACCAGTACGACGGCTACGGCCTGCGCGCCGGCTTCCGCTCCGAACTCCCGGCGCAGCTGACGCTGTTCGGGTGGGCTGGCTACACGTACCGCCCCTACCGGCATGCCTCGACCTACCCGGATCCCGACGACCCGAACGTGCGTAGCCGTCGCGAGTACGGCCTCAGCGGGGCCGACCGCACCGACAACGTCGTCGAGGTCGAGGTCGAACTCGCCCGGCGCATCACCGACAGCTTGAGCGCCTCGGTTCGCTACGCCTATCTGTGGAATTCCTCGAACGTGGCGGTCTACGACTACGACCAGAACGTCGTAGGCGCCTATCTGACGTGGGTATGGAGCCGCTGAAGGGAGAGACGATGCGCAACCGAAACTGCTGGGTGTCAGGCGGGATCCCGCCCGCCGCGTTGCTGATGCTGCTGGCGCTGAGTTCTGCCGCGAGCGCGGATACCGTGTGCGTTCCCGGTACCCAGGGTCCCGACGTCGGCATCGTCGTGGCGCTCTCGGGCGACGTCTTCGCCGAAAGCGACGAGTGCGGCGTCCGCACCCGCCGCCCGCTCGCCTGCGGCGCGTTCGTCTACGGCGGAGATCGTCTGATCACCGGCGCGGGCTCGGCGGTTGCGTTCGAGATGCAGAAGACCCGCGTGCAGGTCGCGGCGGACTCCGAGTTGCGCGTCGACACCGATGCCTCGGATGCACCGGATCTCGTGCTGCTGCGCGGCCGCGTGCGCGTGGTCGATCCCGACGACGTGGTCGAGCCCGGGCGGCGCCTCGCGACCGCGGATCTGGTGAGCACCGGGCGCGGTGACACGGAAGCCATCGCGATCGCCGGCGAGCGTTCGACGATCTGCGAGTACGCTCGCCCGCTCGCGCTGACGTCGATCGGCGGCGGAGCCAGGCACACCCTCGAACCGGGCGCTTGTTCGGGTGCGAACTTCGCCGCGCTGGACGCCGGCTCGCTCGGCGTGTCGCTCTTCGATGCGGAGCGCTGCGAACTGGCCGACGACCGCTTCGACCCGATCGACGTCGCGTCGGCGCCCTCGGGAGACTTCCCGTCGCCCGTCCCGCCGCCGCCGCCGCCGCCCTACTGTGAGGCGGGTACCTGTAATCCGCCGCCTCCTCCGCCTCCGCCGCCCCCGTTCTGCTGCGACGTGATCGAGTCGCCGCCGGTGAACGAGCCGCCTCCCCTCTAGTGGGGTCGCGGCGGAGCGACGCGCGCGCGAACCTCGCGGGCGAGGAGGCAGCATGCAGAGGCATGTCGCCAGGCGGTGATGACGTGAGCGGTGGACCGTTCGCGGACGTGCGCGTCCTCGACTTTTCGCAGGTGCTCGCGGGACCGTACACGGCTCGCATCCTCGCCGAGTTCGGCGCCGACGTGATCAAGGTCGAGGCGCCCGCGGGCGATCTCACGCGCCTGATCGCGCCCAAGCACGACCGCGGGCAATCGGGTCTCTACACCTGGGCGAACCTCGGCAAGCGCAACGTCTGCATCGACTTGTCGAAGCCGGAGGGCAGGGCGCTCGCGCTCGATCTGGTGCGCGCGAGCCACGTCGTGCTCGAGAACTTCCGCCCGGGCGTCGCCGATCGCCTCGGCATTGGCTGGGACGCGGTGCACGCGGCGAATCCACGCGCGGTGATGGTTTCGGTGAACGGCTTCGGCAGCGACTCGTCCTGGCGCGACCACGGCGCCTTCGCGCCCACCATGCACGCCGCAACGGGCCTGATCGAGTACCAGGCTCGCAAGAGCGGGGCCCCGATGGTGAACCTGCCCGACGCGCGCGCCGACCTGACGACGTCGCTGCACGCCACCATCGCCCTGCTCGCGGCGCTCCGCTCGGCGGAGCGGACAGGCGAGGGCCAGCGCGTCGAGATCGCGATGTTCGACGCGGTCTTGGGCAGCTACCCCGAGACTCCCTTCGAGCTGCTCGATCCACCCGAGATCCGCGAGGAACCCCCGCCTTATGACGGCGGCGCGAACGGCTACGTGGCCGTCGCCGGTCCTCCGCAGCACGTCTGGGCGGTGATCGCGAAGGCCTTTGCGATCGAAGATCCTGCGCCGCCCGGCACCGACATCCCGACCAAGGCGCGCCTGCGCCACGCCGCGATCGAACGCTGGATGGCGGCGCAGCCGAGTCGCGAAGCGCTGGTCGCGGCGCTCGAGTGCGAGCGCATCGCGTGCGCGTCGGTGGTCACGCTGCGCGAAGCACTGACCGGCGACTTCGCCCGCGAGCGCGAGATCCTGCTCGACGTCGACGACCGCCGCGGCGGCACGCGTCCCGTCACGCGCCTGCCCTATCGCTTCTCCGGCGCCGAAGTCCGCGCCAGTCGCCCGGCACCGCGTCGCGGCGAACACAACCGCGAAGTCCTCCGCGAACTCCTGGCCCTCTCCCCCGACCGCATCGCTACCCTCGAGTCCGCCAAAGTCCTCCTCACGGAGTGAGCGTTGCCAAGTCACGCGAAGGGGCGGCCCTCGCGGGCGTAGGCCGCGGCGGCGCGGAACAGGTTGCGCGCCATCAGGCTCGATTCGCCGGCCGCGCGCTGTTCGTAGAGCGCCGCGACGATCTCGCGCACGCCGGCGTCGTGCGGGTCGGCTTCGAGTGCGGAGTCGGCGAGATGGCACGCGGTGCGGAGCTCGCCGGCCGCCGCGATGCGTTCGGCGCGCTCGGCCAGCGCGCGCGCGCCGCCGGCGATCGCGGCGAACTCGCGCGCCACCGCTTGACGCGGCGACGGCTTGAGCTCGCTGGGCCGCCCGCTCCACCATCCGCCGTAGTAGCGGATCACGTTGCGGATGATGAACTCCGCCTCGTCGTAGAGCGGCCGCAGCCACGCTGCGTCGTGCGGAGGAATCTCGACGCGCCGCACGACGTCGACGTGCGGCGGCGAGCCGTCCTCGAGCACCGCGAGGGTGCGCGCGACGAGCGCATCCAGGAACTCGGCGCTGCTGAGCAGCATCTGCCGGATCTTCTCGGGATCGCCGACGACGGGACCGCCGTGGCCCGGGCACAGGCTCGTCGCGCCGAGCGCGGCCATCGCGCGCAGCGCGCGCGCCCAGTCCCACGGGTAGCGCTGTGCCTTCTGCGGATTGCCGGCGTTCGGCATCACCCAGATGAAGAGGTCGCCGGTGCAGAGCACGCCGCGCTCGGGACACCACACCCAGGTGTGATCGTCGGTTTCGCCGCGCGCGTGGAAGAGTTCGAAGCGCACCCCGCCGACTTCGAGCTCGAGGCGATCGTCGTAGAGCTGCGTCGGTGGCGTCGGCGCGACGCGGAAGCTCTCATAGGCGGCGCTGTTCGCGAGGTTCACGGTGCCGCCGAACTGGCGCGCGTTGACGGCGGCGTTGTGGCCAGCGGTCTGCACATAGCGCGCGAAGCGATCGGGCACTGCGCGGTGCGCGATGACGCGGGGCGCTGCCTGTCCCGGCAGCACGAACGCGTCGAGCCCGTAGGCGTGATCGACGTGCCCGTGCGTATAGATCGCCGTGTGCACGGGCGCCTGCGTGCGCTTGCGCAAGCGCGCGGCGAGATTCGGTGCGAGTCGCGCGAGTCCGGTGTCCACCAGCACGAGTCCGTCGTCGGTCTCGAAGCCCGTGCACGAAGAGAACGCGCACTGGAAGAACGTGCGCGGCGCGACCTCGATGGGACCGCCGCCCCAGAAGAATGTCGCTTCCTCGGGCGGGCGATTGCCGAGGCTCTGGAACTGTTCAGTCGGATTCTCGGACACGCGCTCTCCTCGTCTGGATCCCGGATCGCCGTTCACTCGCTGCGACCGTGGCGACCCGCGCCCTTCGCGAAGCGCGTCGCGCCCTCGCGCGTTTCGCCCGAAGCGATCACCTGCAGGCCGATGCGCGTCTCGTTGGCGAGCGCCGCCGGCAGATCGAGGTTCCACTGCTCGTAGGCGGAGCGACGGTCGCCGCGCAGGCAGCGCTGCGGGAAGCGCGCGAGTTGCTGCGCCAATTCGCGTGCCGCGGCGAGTGCGGCGCCCGGCGCGACGATCCGATTCGCGAGTCCCATGCGCAGCGCTTCGTCGCCGGAGACGCCGCGGCCGGTGAGGATCAGGTCGAGCGCGTGGCTCATGCCGACCAGGCGCGGCAGGCGCAGCGTGCCGCCGTCCACCAGCGGCACCCCCCAGCGACGGCAGTACACGCCGAACACGGCGTCGCGCGCGGCGACGCGCAGGTCGCACCACAGCGCGAGTTCGAGTCCCCCCGCGACCGCGTGGCCCTCGACCGCGGCGATCACCGGCTTCGACAGCCACATCCGCGTCGGTCCCATCGGGCCGTCGCCGTCCGCATCGACGCGATTCCCGGTTCCCGCCGAGATCGCTTTCAGATCCGCGCCCGCGCAGAACGTGCCGCCTGCGCCGGTGAGGATCGCGACCGAAAGCGCCGGATCGGCGTCGAAGCGGCGGAAGGCGTCGGCGAGCAGCGCGGCGGTGGGACCGTCGACCGCGTTGCGGACGGCGGGACGGTCGATCGTCACGACCGCGATCGGCCCGTCGAGTTCGCAGCGAAGCGTGCTCATGCGACGCGCGCTTCGATCGCGCGTCGCAACCAGCGCAGATACACGGCCTCGGGTTGCGCGCCGACGAGCACGAAGTCCTCGCCGGCGAGGCGCACCGCGGGAACGCCGGTTGCCCCGAGCGCCTGCGCTTCCTCGTGATCGGCGAGCACGCGGAGCCTGTGCTCCGGGTCGTCGCAACTCGCGAACGCGCCGTCCGGCAGGAGCGCTTCGCTCCACAGCGCGCGCAGCGTCGCGCGGTCGGTGATGTCGCGACTCTCCGCGAAGTAGGCGCGGAACAGGCGCTCGCGCATCCGGCGACCCTCCTCGTCGCCGAGCGCGGCGGCGGCCTTCGCAACGAGGTGGGGCGGCACGCTGTGCGACGGCGGT
>JAGSPS010000111.1 GCA_018262315.1 Deltaproteobacteria bacterium
CTGGAGAACTACAAGGGAACGGACGTGGCCGAGGCCGCGGCGGACCTCGTTCCCGAAGCGCAGTAGCCACACGCTCTCTCCGATCCGGATGAGAAACGCGGCGCGTCTCTCCACCGACGAGCGCGTCGCCTATCAACTCGGCATTCGTCACTTCGAGAGCGGCGAGGACGAGGCAGCCCTCAGCCAACTGACGCGCCTCGTGGCGACGCGTCCCAGCTTCGCAGACATCCATTATCTGCTCGGCCTCCTCTACGAGCGACGCGGCGATCTCGACGCGGCGACGCAGCGCTTCGAAACAGCGGTCACGCTGAACCCGGACTACGCCGAAGCGCGCCTCGCGCTCGCGAGCGTGTGCGAGCGACGCGGAGACTTCGACCGCTCCGAGGCCATCGTGTTCTCGACGCCGGTCACCGAGCCGGACGGCAAGGTTCCCCTCACCCAGGCGAAGCTGGCGAATCTGCAAGCCGCCCTGGGCGACGCCTACCGGGAAGCCGGCGAGATCGGCGAGGCGATTGCGGCCTACCGCAAGGCGCTCGACCGCTGCCCGGGTTTCCAGGACGTCCGCTACCGATTGGGCGTCGCGCTGCGCGAGCACGGATTGCCGGACCAGGCGATCCGGGAGTTCGGGCGCGTACTGCGCGCAAGCCCGGCGCACCTGGACGCGTCCGTGCAGCTCGGCCTCACCTTCTGGTCGCTCGGCCAGGCGGAACGCGCGGCTACCCAATGGCAGGGCGTCATCGACGCGGAACCTACCCGCGCCGATGCGAAGCTCTACCTGAGACTCGCCGCCCGCGGGGCTGGAGCCGACCTGGCCTCGGATTGAGGCCGTCGCCGCTCCCATTTCTGAACTACGCACTTCTCTTTCCGTTCCGCTCGTGGCTCAATGGAACGTGCCGCTCGTCTGGCGGCGCCGAGCGGCCCTGCCATGCGAACGGCTTTGGAAGGCTTCGCCCCCCTCGGGCCGCTTCCGGAGGTGCCCCAGTCATGCACAGCCTCGAGCAGGTCCTTCGCAATCGCAAACTCCTCACGGCCCACCCGGACGACCTTGTCCTCGATGTGATCCAGCGCATGACAGCCGCCAGTGTCGGTGCGGTGAGCGTCCTCGCGGACAACCGCCTCGTCGGCGTCTTCTCGGAGCGCGATCTGATGACGCGAGTGGTCGTCGCCGGACGCACCGCCGAGTCGACCCGAATCGGCGAGGTGATGACCCGTGAAGTCGTGACCGCCGACCTGGACGAAAGTCGCGACGAATGTCTTGCGAAGATGCAGCGCGCTGGCTGCCGCCATCTCCCCGTGCTCGCCCACGGTCACGTGATCGCGATGGTCTCGATCCGCGATCTGCTCTGGGACGAGATCGAGGAGCAAGTCGAAGAGATCCGCCAACTCCGCGCCTACGTCTGGCAGACCCCGCCCGCCTGAGGAGAAAGTGGAGAAAGGGTGGAGAAAGGGGACGGTCCTCGCGTGGACGGGCTGAGGAGTCGAGGGACACACCTCCCGCCGCGCGGGTTCGAAGTGTGTCCCTGAACTCATCAGTCGGGTCACTTCGAGGACCGTCCCCTTTCTCCGCGCAGGGCAGCCGCCCGGGCTAAGCTGGCGGCGTGGGGGATCTCGTCGACATCATTGCGCTCGCCGTACTCGCGGTGGCGGTGTTGCGCGGGCTGTGGATCGGTTTCGTGCGCGAGGTGTTCTCGATCGCCGCGCTCGCCGCCGCGGTCCTCGCGTTCCGCGCGCTGCGCGAACCGGTCGCCGCGTTGATCGCGGAGCGCACGACCTGGGACCCGCTCGTCGCCACCGCGGCGGCCGGCGGCGTCGTGGTGATCGGCGCACTGCTGTTCGTGACGATCGCCGGTGCGATCGTGCGGCGCCTGGTCGGTGCGGTGGGCCTCGGTGCGATCGATCGCATCGGCGGCGCCGTGCTCGGCGCCGCCGAAGGCGCGCTGGTCGTCGGACTCGCACTGCTCGCCGTGACCGAAGTGCTCGGCCCGAACGACCCACTGGTCGCCGGCTCTCGCGCGCTCGCGGTCTTCGAACGCGTACAGGAATCCGCCGGCGTGTCGCCCGAGAAGCGCGCGGCTTCGCGCCACGCGCCTCCGGCTACTCCGGCTCCACCCAGCGACCGTGGCGGCGAATCAGATCGATGAGGCACGCGTCGGCCTGCGCCTGCGGGACGTGGCGCTCGACGCAGTCGTGACCGACGTAGAGGTTCACCACGCCCGGTCCTGAGCCCACGTAGCCGAAGTCCGCGTCCGCCATCTCGCCCGGTCCGTTCACGATGCAGCCCATGATGGCGATCTTCACGCCCTTCAGGTGCTGCGTCTGCGCCTTGATGCGCGCCGTCGTCTCCTCGAGGTCGAAGAGTGTGCGGCCGCAGGACGGACAGGAGATGAACTCGGTCCAGGTCGTGCGCTGCCGCGCGCCCTGGAGGATGCGGTAGGCGAGCGCCAGTGCATCGCCGGCGCGCTCGAGGCCGCCGCGAACCGGCAACGCGACCGCGTCGCCGATGCCGTCGCAGAGCAGCGCGCCGAGATCAGTCGAAGCGTGCAGCAGCTCGCTCTCGTCGCTGGCAGCGTGCTCACTTCGATGCACCAGCACGATCGGCGCGCGCCAGTCGAGCGCGCGCATGCGGGCCGCGACGAGCCGCAGCGCGGGAACCGGCCGCTCCGCCTCGACCGAGACCAGCACGCGACGATGCCCCAGCACGCGCGACGCTTCCCACGCGCGCTCCACGGCAGCAACCAGCGCGTTCGCCGCAGTCGGCCCAGACGGCGTCGCGGCGCCCGCGAGCGACCACTCGAGTGCGACGCCCGCCGCCTCGGCAGCCCGCGCCAAGGCCGACACCGTCACGACGTCGGCATCGAGTGCAACCGGTACGATCCATCTCGCGGCCAGGTCCTTCGCATGTGGCGCCAGCTCCGAGGACATCTGCAACGCGAGCGGCGCCGTGACGCCGTGACGCGCGAGCGCCTCGGCGAACGGTTGCACGCGCTCGAGCGCCGCCTCGTCCGCGACGTCGAGACGCAAGCCCTCGCAGGCGACCTCGCGGCGCGCGCCGAATGCGTCGGCGAGTCGCCACGCGGCGGCTTCGGGGTCGGTTGGCGGTGCGCCGATCGAAAGCTCGGCGCGCACCGGCGCGTCGCCGCCGATCTCGAGGACCTGAGCGGGCTTCGCGTCAACCGCCGCTGCGCTGGCGACGCACTCGCTCGCGCGGCGCGCGTGTTCGTAGGGATCGTCGACGAACGGCGCGCCGGGATCTGGCAGCGCGCCGCGGCTTCGCTCGGCGTCCGCCCAGCGAGATTCGACGCGCTGCGCGATCGCGCGCGCGACGGGCACTTCCTTCACCGGGTCTTCGGTGAGTGATACGCGGATCGTGTCGCCGAGACCGTCGGCGAGCAGCGAGCCGATGCCGATCGCGCTCTTGATGCGCCCGTCCTCGCCGTCGCCGGCTTCGGTGACGCCGACGTGGAACGGGTAATCGCCCGGTTTGCCCTGTCTGGCTCGTGCGGACAGCAACGCTGCGAGCAGCCGGTAGGCCTGGATCGCCACCTGCGGGTTGCTCGCCTTCATGCTGAACACGACGTCGTAGAAGCCCTCGTCCTCGCACACGTCGAGGAACTCGAGCGCCGACTCGACCATGCCGCGCGGCGTGTCTCCGTAGCGGTTCATCACGCGGTCCGAGAGCGAGCCGTGGTTGGTGCCGATGCGCAGTGCTCGTCCCAGCTCCTTGCAGCGGCGCAGCAGCGGGCGGAAGCGGTCGGCGACGCGCGCCAGCTCGTCGTCCCACTGCGCGTCGTCGTAGTCGCGCACCTCGAACTTCTTCTTGTCGGCGAAGTTGCCCGGATTGATACGGACCTTCTCGACGTGTTCGGCGGCGACCAGCGCGGCGTTCGGCGTGAAGTGGATGTCCGCGACGAGCGGAACGCGCACGCCGCGCCGGAAGAGTTCCGCGCGGATCTCGCCGAGCGCTTCGGCGTCGCGCACCGACGGCGCGGTGATGCGCACGATCTCGCAGCCGGCCGCGGCGAGCCGCTCGGTCTGCGCGACGGTCGCCGCCACGTCCTGCGTGTCGGTCGTGGTCATCGACTGGATGCGGATCGGGTTGTCGCCACCGAGCGCGACGTCGCCCACGCGCACGACGCGCGTCGGCCGGCGCCGCGGCGCGAACGGATCGCCCGGGAACGGCAGCTCGAGGCGCTCGCTCAAGTCGCCGCCCGGATGCGCTCGCGAACGAGCGCGAAGGCCTCGTCGATCTTGCCGGGGTCGCGACCGCCCGCCTGGGCGAACTCGGGCTTGCCACCACCCTTGCCGCCGACGGCGGCGGCCGCTTCGCGAATCAGCTCGCCGGCCTTGAAGCGGGGCGTCAGATCGGGCGTCACGCCGAGCGCGAGCGTGACGCGATCTTCGCCCGCCGCCGCGAGCAGCACGATGCCGCTGCGCAGCCGCTGGCGCAGCTCGTCCACCATCGCGCGCAGGTCGTCGCCGCTGGCGCCGTCGACCTTCGCGAGCAGCACCGGGATGCCGGCGATCGTCTCGACCTGCGAAGCGAGGTCGCCCGACGCCGCGCTGCGCTGCGCGGAGCGCAACGACGCGAGTTCGAGTTCCAGCGACTTGCGCTCTTCCAGCAGCTTCTCGACGCGCGACTCCAGATCGCCGACGGGCGTGCGCAGCAGCTCCGCGGTGCGTTCGAGCGCGCGTTCCTGTGCGCGCCAGCGCTGCAGCGCCTCGACTCCGGTCAGCGCTTCGATGCGGCGCACCCCCGACGCGACGCCGGTCTCGGCCACGATCTTGAGCAAGCCGATGTCGCCGGTGGCGCGCGCGTGGGTGCCGCCGCACAGCTCCTTCGAGAAGTCGCCGAAGCTCAGCACGCGCACGCGGTCGCCGTACTTCTCCCCGAACATCGCGAGCGCGCCAGCCGCGATCGCGTCGCGGTGCGACATCTCTTCGACGACTCCCGGCACGTTCGCCTCGATCCAGCCGTTGACGAGATCTTCGATCTGCTCCTGCTCTTCGCGCGTGACGGGTGCGTCGTGGCTGAAGTCGAAGCGCAGCCGCGCCGGTGTGACGAGCGAACCTCGCTGCGTGGCGTTGGGCCCGAGCACCTCGCGCAACGCGGCGTGCAGCAAGTGCGTACCCGAATGGTGGCGGACGGATCCGCCGCGCAGCGCTGTGTCGACGACGAGTTGCGCCGTCTGGTCGACGTACACTTCGCCCGACACGACCTTTCCGCGATGCACGACCAGCGCGCCCAGCGGCCGCTGCGTGTCATCGACTTCGACGCGCCCGGTGGGCGTCTCGATCACGCCGCGGTCGCCCACCTGCCCACCGCTCTCGGAGTAGAAGGGCGTCTGCTCGACGATCACTTCGACGTCGTCGCCGGCGCGCGCCGACGGCACCGCGCCGGTCTTCGACACCAGCGCCAGCACGCGCGAGGTGGCGCGCAAGTGCTGGTAGCCGACGAAGCGGCTCTCGAAGTCGCTCGCGAGCTGCGAGTAGAGCGGGCCGACGGCTTCCTGGCCGCTCCCCTTCCACGCGGCGCGCGCGCGCTCGCGCTGTTCGCTCATCGCCGACTCGAAACCCGCGTGGTCGAAGCCGAGCTTGTGTCCCGAGAGGATGTCTTCGGTGAGATCGACCGGGAAACCGAAGGTGTCGTAGAGCTTGAACACCACATCGCCCGGCAGCATGTGCAATTGCGCGGCCTTCGCCTTGCGCAGCTCCTCCTCCAGCAGCGCGAGACCCTTCGAGAGCGTCTCGAGGAAGCGCTCTTCTTCGCGGCGCACGCGATCGGTGACGTAGCCGCGGCGCTCGACCAGTTCGGGATAGGCGTCGCCCATCTCGTCGATCACGGCGTCCGCGACCTGGAAGAGGAACGGCCGCTCGATGCCGAGCAGCACACCGTGGCGCGCCGCGCGGCGCAGGATGCGGCGCAACACGTAACCGCGACCTTCGTTCGAGGGCAGCACGCCGTCCGCGATCAGGAAGGTGACCGCACGCGCGTGGTCGGCGACGACGCGCAGCGACACGTCCTTCTCGGGATCCGCGCCGAGCCGCACACCCGAGAGTTCCTGCGCGCGCGAAAGGATGCCGCGAAAGATGTCCGTCTCGTAGTTCCAGTACACACCCTGGAGCACGGCGGAGATCCGCTCCAGTCCCATACCTGTGTCGATCGACGGCCTGGGCAACGGCGTCAGCGTCCCGCTCGCGTCGCGGTTGAACTGCATGAACACGAGATTCCAGATCTCGAGCCAGCGACCACACTCGCAGGACGGGTCGCATTCGGCGTTGGGACAGCCGTCCTGCTTGCCCCAGTCGTAGTAGATCTCGGAGCAGGGACCACAGGGACCCGTGTCGCCCATCGCCCAGAAGTTGTCGGCCTCGTCGAGACGGGTGATGCGATGAGCGGGCACGCCCACCTCGTCGCGCCAGATGCGCTCGGCCTCGTCATCCTCTCGGAACACGGTGACGGCGAGCCGCTCGGGCGGGATCCGGTACCCCTGCGTGAGCAGCTCCCACGCCCAGGCGATCGCTTCGGACTTGAAGTAATCGCCGAACGAGAAATTGCCGAGCATCTCGAAGAAGGTGTGATGGCGCGCCGTGCGGCCGACGTTCTCGAGGTCGTTGTGCTTGCCCGAGACGCGCATGCACTTCTGCGACGAAGCGGCGCGGCGATGGTCGCGCGACTCCTCACCCGTGAAGACGCGCTTGAACGGCACCATGCCCGCGTTCGTGAAGAGCAGCGTCGGGTCGCCCTCGGGCACCAGCGAACCACTCGCGACGACGCGGTGACCGCGCTCTTCGAAGAAGCGCAGGAAGCGGCTGCGGATCTCGCGACTGGAGAGTGACACGGGCGGCCGGACTCCTCGGCGTTCGGGGGCGGCGGCATTCTAACGGAAGCCGTCTCGGGCGCGGCAGCTCCCGCTTCCACTCGAGAGCCGGCCTCCGGTCCTGCGACGCGCTACCCCTTTCGCCCCGATGATCGACCCCAGACCCGAGCGACCCGGCGCCGTGCTGCTCGGCGTACAGCTCCCCGACGTCAGCGACGAGGACTTCGCGTCGTCGCTCGCTGAACTCGGGCGACTCGCGAAGACACTCGGGCTCGACGTGGTGGGTCGGGTGACGCAGCGGCGCGGGCGACTCGCGACGGGCGCCGTCGTCGGCGAGGGCAAGCTGAAGGATCTGGCGAGGTTCACCGGCGGCACGGGCGTGGTGCCGACGGGGCCGCCGCAGCCGCGCCGCAAGGAACGGGGGACCCCCGTCGAGTCGCGCGACGACGATGGCGAAGGTGAGGAAGTCGCTGCGTCGCCGGACGCCGTGCCGCCCGCCGCGCGCGCATCGGTCGTGCTGATCGACCACGACGTGACACCGTCGCAGGCGCGCAACCTGGAGCGCGCGACCGGCGCGGAAGTACTCGACCGCACGGCGGTGATCCTCGCGATCTTCCAGCGCCACGCGCGCAGTCGCGAGGCGCGGCTGCAAGTGGAGATCGCGCGGCTCAACTACATGGCGCCGCGGCTGCGCGAATCGGGCGCCGGCAAGGATCGCCAGGGCGGCGGCATCGGGGGGCGCGGCGCCGGCGAATCCTCGATCGAGCTGGACCGCCGCAAGCTGCGCGATCGCGTCGCCGAGCTGCGCGCCGAATTGCAGTCGATCGAGCGCGACTCGAGCACGCGCCGCAAACGCCGCGAGCAGCAGAACACGGTCGCGCTGGTGGGCTACACGAACGCCGGAAAGTCGTCGTGGATGCGCGCGCTCACCGGCAGCGGCGTGTTGGTGCAGGACAAGCTCTTCGCGACGCTCGACACGACGGTGCGTGCGCTTCAGCCCGAATCGGTGCCGCGCATCCTGATCTCGGATACGGTCGGGTTCATCAAGAAACTGCCGCACGACCTCGTCGCGTCGTTCCGCTCCACGCTCGACGAAGCGCGCGACGCGGACCTGCTGGTCCAGCTCGTGGACGCGTCGGACGCCGCCTTCCCCGCGCAGCTCGAAGTGACGCGCGAAGTGCTGCGCGAGATCGAAGCCACCGACGCGCCCCGCGTGCTGGTGCTCAACAAGATCGACAAGGTGGACGCCGCGACACGCGAGCGTCTCGCCATCGAGTGGCCCGACGCCGTTCTGCTCTCGGTGAAGGACCCCGCCGACGTCGCGACGATGCGCCAACGCATCGTCGCGTTCTTCGAGCGCGACATGGTCGAGGAAGATCTCGTCGTGCCGTACGCGAAGCAGCGCGTGGTGGGCGAAGCGCACAGCAGCTGCCGCGTGGTCGAAGAGAGCTACGACGAGCACGGCACGCGGCTGCGCGTGCGCGCGCGTCCCGAAGTGATCGCGAAGCTGCGCGCGGGGCTCTAGGGAAGAGGCCCGCGCCGAGCAGCGAGCCGGGCGCTGTGGCTAGAAGCGCTCGAGATCGATCGCGGGCTTCTCCGGCTCGACGGGCGCGGCGCCCACTTCGCCATCGGCGTGCTCGTCCGACGTGTCGAAGTCGTCCCAGGTGCCGTCGGAGGTGCTCGCGATGCCGCGGAAGCGCAGCGCGAAGTCGTCGGCGTTGGAGACGTGCTTCAACGCTTCTTCGTAGGTGACGAGGTTCTGCTTCACGAGGTGCATCAGCGACTGGTCGAAGGTCTGCATGCCGTAGGTCGTGAAGCCCTTCGCGATGCAGTCGTGCAGCTCCTTGGTGCGGTCCTTGTCACCGATGCACTCGCGCACGCGCGCGGTCGCGATCATCACTTCGAGCGCGGGTACGCGGCCCTTGCCGTCGGCGCGCGGCACCAGGCGCTGCGAGATCACCGCCTTCAGGATCGACGAGAGCTGGATGCGCACCTGCTTCTGCTGATAGGGCGGAAACACCGAGATGATGCGGTTGATCGTCTCGGTGGCGTCGAGAGTGTGCAGCGTCGAGAGCACCAGATGGCCGGTCTCGGCGGCCGTCAGCGCCGTCTCGATCGTTTCGAAGTCGCGCATCTCGCCCACCAGAATCACGTCCGGATCCTGGCGCAGCGCGGCGCGCAGCGCGGCGGCGAAGGTTTGCGTGTCCACGCCGATCTCGCGCTGGTTCACGATCGAACGGCGGTCGCGGATCAAGAACTCGATGGGGTCCTCGATCGTCATGATGTGGCAGGTTCGCGCGGAGTTGATGTGCTCGATCATCGCCGCGAGCGACGGTGACGAGGATCAGGCCACGCTGTTCGTTGGCGATCGACTCGACGATCTTCGGCAGCACGAGCTGGTCGATCGTCTTGACGCCGAAGGGGATCACGCGGAACACGATGCCGACGGTGCCGCGCTGCTGGAAGACGTTGACCCGGAAGCGCCCGAGGCCGGCGATGCCGTAGGCGAGGTCGCACTCGCGATTGGTCGCGAAGCGCTCCTTCTGCACGGAGTTCATGATCGACGCGGCGATCTTCTCGAGGTAGTCGGGCAAGAGCCGCTCGGCGTTCTTCAACGGCACGAGCGCCCCGTCGATGCGAAAGATCGGCGGCAGGCCCGACTTCATGTGAATGTCCGACGCACCGCCCTTCAGGGCGATCTTCAAGATTTCGTTGAGCTCGAGCGACATCGCGCGGCTGGCCCCCTGCCCTCTGGGCGGCGGATGTGGATGGACGGGATCCCCGAGGAGTCGTTTCGACCGCGCTACGCCTCGCCTTGAGCGACGCCCCCGCGCCCCCCGAGGGAGGAGAAGGGGGACGGTCCTCGCCGAGGACTGAGTGGGGACTCGAGGGTCACACCTGGCACAGGTATGTCCCCTTTCTCCTCGGCCCGTCCATGCCGAGGACCGTCCCCTTTCTCCTCTCTAGTCGAGCGGGGCCTGCAGGCCGCTGGTCATGCCGCCGTCGACGGCGATCGCCTGGCCGGTGATGAAGGAGGCGTCGTCGCTGGCGAGGAAGCAGACGAGGCGTGCCACTTCGATGGGCTCGCCGATGCGGCGCAGCGCGTGCGCCTTTCCGATCTGCTCGATCAGCGCTTCGCTCTCGCTGAAGCCGCCGAGCATCGGCGTGCGGATCACGCCGGGGCACACCGCGTTCACGCGGATCCCCAGCGCTCCCATCTCGAGCGCCGCGGTGCGCGTCATGCCGACCACGGCGTGCTTGGACGCGCCGTACGAGCCGAGTCCCGGCGTTCCGATCAAGCCAGCCACGCTGGCGCTGCTGACGATCGCCCCGCGCGCCGGCCCGGCGTTGCGCGCCATCGCCTGGATCCCGAACTTCAAGCCGTAGAAGACGCCGTTCAGATTCACGTCGATCGTGTTTCGATGCGCGGCGTCGTCCATCTCGGCGAGCGGCGCGTGCGTTTCGATGCCCGCGTTGTTGAAGAGCACGTCGAGGCGGCCGAATTCGCCGACCGTGAAATCGATCAGCGCCTTCACCGCGTCCGAATCGCGCACATCGACGCGCTGAAACAGCCCGCCGATCTCCTTTGCGACGCGCGAACCGTCCTGCAAGTCGCCGATCACCACCTTGGCGCCCGCCTCGGCAAAGACCCGCGCCGTCGCCTCCCCGATCCCCGACGCGCCGCCGGTTATGATCGCGATCTTCCCAGCCAACGAATTCACGGAACGCTCCTCTCCGCGGTTTCGCTGCTCAGCAACACGGCTCCGTAGCGCCGCTTCACCTCGCGAAGAAACCGCGACTGCACGACGTGCGATGCATCGATCGAGATCTCGACCTCGGGACCCCAATCCTTCCCATTTCGGACATCCGCCCAGCGCCGCTGCTCTTTGTCGATGTGAAAATGCAGAAACGGCGTTCGCTTGAAATAGAAGCGCCCCGGCTTCGGCTCGCCGATGCCCGGCCAACCGCGGATCTCGTCGAGTACACCCCGCAGATCCGCGAGCTTCTCGAAGGGGCAATGAGCCACGCCACCCCCACTTTCCCTTCTTCCCGACGGCGAAGACGGCCCTAGCGGGGGTCCGAGGGAGGAGTCCGCGCGCAGTTCCGCAGGCGACGCCCTCACCGATCGCGATTGAAACTCCGCGCCCGCTCTCTCACACCGCGCTCGACCAACGCTCCAAGGCGTCAGCCGAGGATGTTTGAGCACGGCCCCCTCCCTCGGACCCCCGCCTGCAACTTCCGACACCGCACTCGCCGCCAGCGGCGCGTTCGCCGCCGGCACCTTCCGCTTCACACCCTTCGCCTCGTATACCGCCTGGGCGATGCGGGCCATCGTCTCCGGGTTGTCCTTCAGGAACTTGCGCGCCGCCTCGCGACCCTGGCCGATGCGCTCGCCTGCGTACGAGTACCAGGAGCCCGCCTTCTCGACGATGCCGGCCTCGGACGCGAGATCGAGCACGTCGCCTTCGATCGAGATGCCCTCGTTGTAGAGGATGTCGAACTCCGCCTGGCGGAACGGCGGCGCGCACTTGTTCTTCACCACCTTCACGCGCGTGCGATTGCCGACCACCTCCTCGCGCTCCTTGATCGCCGCGATGCGGCGCACGTCGAGCCGCACCGACGCGTAGAACTTGAGCGCATTGCCGCCCGTCGTCGTCTCCGGGTTGCCGAACATCACGCCGATCTTCATGCGGATCTGGTTGATGAACACCACCGTCGCGTTCGACTTCGAGACCGTGCCGGTGAGCTTGCGCAGCGCCTGGCTCATCAGCCGCGCCTGCAGACCCACGTGCGAATCGCCCATCTCGCCCTCGATCTCGGCCTTCGGCACCAGCGCCGCAACCGAGTCGATGACCACCATGTCCACCGCGCCCGAGCGCAGCAGCACGTCGGCGATCTCCAGCGCCTGCTCGCCGGTGTCCGGCTGCGAAACGAGCAGATCTTCGACCTTCACGCCGAGCTTGCGCGCGTAGCCGATGTCGAGCGCGTGCTCGGCGTCGATGAACGCCGCCACGCTGCCCTCCTTCTGGATCTCCGCGATCGCGTGCAGCGCGAGCGTCGTCTTGCCGCTCGACTCCGGCCCGTAGATCTCGACGACCCTTCCTCGCGGGTAGCCGCCGATCCCGAGTGCGATGTCGAGGCTCGGCGAGCCCGACGGGACGACGCCGATCTCGCGGTCGATCGCGTCCTCCGTCATGGTGAGGATCGCTCCCTTGCCGAACTGCTTCTCGATCGTGCTGACGGCGAGGTCGATCGCCTTGCGGCGCTCGCTCTCGCGCACCGGCGATGCCGGGCTCTTCTTGGTTTCTGTAGCCATGGTCTTCGTCTCCAGTCTGGTTCGATGTGGGTTTCAGGGTGAGAACGTTCCACCGAGCGAAATTCGCTCGAGCGGCGTGTACTGCGTGCCTGTCGTTGCAGGCACGCTTTGGAAGAGGACGAAGCAGCCGACGGCGAAGGGCGCCGCAGCGGCGGGATGCTCTTCCGGATCGAGGAACGGCGCGCGGCGCTCGCGTACGCGACCGAGCGTCAGGTGCGGATGGAACGCGCGCTGCTCGGGCGCAAAACCGGCTTCGACGACCGCGCGCTCGACCTCGCGTGCGAGCGCGACGATCGTCTCGTGCGGTGCGACGTCGAGCACCACCGCGCGCGGCCGACGCGACGGAAAGCCCGCCAGCGCGCCGAGCCGCAGCTCGAAGGGTGCGATGGCGCGGGTCGCGCGCCGCGCCGTGGCGACCAGGCCGGCGACGCGATCGCGCGGCGTCGCGCCGAGGAAGCGCAACGTCACGTGGTAGGACTCCGGCCGCACCCAGCGCACCGCGTCGCCGCCCGGTGCGGCTGCGAGCCGCTCCGCGACGGCGCGTGCAGCGCGGCGCGCGGCGTCGCCGATCTCGACGGCAAAAAAAATGCGGAGCGCGTCGTCATGCGGCGCCAACTCACGACTTCCTCTCGACGCGACCGAGCCTGGGCAGATCGAGCGACGCGCCGAGCAGGTGGCGGCGTACCCAGTCGATCGCGATCTGCGCGGTGAGGCGGCGGTTGCGTTCGCGGTCGAAGGCGAGCTGCAGCTCGCGCACCTGGCTGCCCGCAGCGGAAGCGAGCGCGACGTAGATCAGCCCGACGGGTTTCTCGGCCGAGCCGCCGGTCGGGCCGGCGATGCCCGTCGTCGCGACGGCGAGGTCGCTGCCGAAGCGCGCGCGCGCGCCTTCGGCCATGGCGCGCGCCACCGGCTCCGAGACGGCGCCATGCTGCTTCAGCATGGCGTCGGGCACGCCGAGCAGCGCCGTCTTGGCGTCATTCCAGTACGCAACGACGCCGCCCTTGAAGTACACCGACGAGCCGGGCGTGGCCGTCAACAGCTCGCCGATCATCCCGCCGGTACACGATTCGGCGACGGAGAGCGTCTTGCCGCGCTCGCGGAGCAGGCGACCGGTCACCGCTTCGAGCGTCTCCTCGCCTTCGCCGTAGACGAGGGCGCCGAGCCGCTCGCGCAGCAGCTCGCACGAGCGCGCGAGCTTGGCGTCCGCCTCCGCTGCGCTCGCGGCGCGCGCGACGGGGCGCACGTGGTTGTCCGGGAACTGCGTCCGGAAGCCCAGCTCGACGCCCTCGGGCAGCGCCACGTCGCGCAGCATCTCGTCGAGGTTCGACTCACCGATCCCGAAGGTGTGAAGCAGCGACGCGCGCACCCAGCTCGCGACGCGCCGGCGCGACGCGATCCGCGGCAGCACCTGCTCGTCCATCATCTTGTGCAGCTCGCGCGGAACGCCGGGCATGCAGAAAAAGAGCGCGGAGCCACCTGATGAACTTCGCTCGCCTTCGGCGCCTTGCAGGCCGTCTCTGGGAACCTCCAGCATCGTGCCCGGTGCGGTGCCGATCGGGTTGTCGAGCACTTCGGCGCCCTCCGGGAACCAGGCCTGCTTCTCGTTGATCGCCGCCATCTCGCGGCCGAAGCGCGCGAAGAAGCCGCGCAGCGCTTCGAGCGACGGCTCGTGCAGTACGAGCTCGAGGCCGAAGGTGTCGGCGAGCACTTCGATGGTGAGGTCGTCGCGCGTCGGGCCGAGGCCGCCCGAGACGAGCACCACGTCGCTGCGCGCGGCGGCGCAACGGAAGACGTCGGCCATGTCGGCGCGATCGTCGGCGCAGGTGACGTGGAAACGCGTCTCGACGTCGAGCGTGAGCAGCCGCTCCGAGAGGAACGACTTGTTGGAGTCGGTGATCTCACCGCGCAGCAGTTCGTCGCCGATCGTCAGCACTTCAGCCTTCATGCAGCCTCACCCGCGCACCCTCACCCGATGGCCTCGCTCGCCAGCACCAGGATCCCGAGACCGACGGCGCCGAAGACGCCCGCCAGCACGTCGTCCAGCACCACGCCGGCGCCGCCGTGCAGGTTCTGGTCGAGCCAACGCACGGGACCCGGCTTCCAGACATCCAAGCACCGGAACAGGACGAATCCGGTCACGACCCAGCCGAAAGAATGGGCGCGACCCAGAAAAAGCAGTGGTGCCAGCGTGACGAGCTGGCCGGCGATCTCGTCGACCACGATGCGGCCGTCGTCCTGGCTGTTCCAGTGCCGACACATCTGCTCGGCGGCCCAGATCGCGACGCACACCGTGCCGACCACCGTCACCGCGTAGAGCGGCAGGGACAACGACGCGAGCGGCCAGAACAGCAGCAGGCCCAGCGCAGAACCGGCCGTCCCGGGCGCGATCGGGGAATAGCCGGCCCCCGCGCCCGTCGCGATGGCGAGGGCGATGGCGCGCACGAATCCTCCGGCCGCGCCCGCAGGCGGATCCGAAATGGACGTCGGATGGGATCGACCGGTCTGGATGGCCCGACCGCCAGGAACCGAGGAGGGTCTGGCGCCCGGATTGGGGGGAAACGAGCGCCGTTGGCAGCTTAGCCTGGGCTCTCGCCCTAAGCGACCCGCTTCAAGCCTGCTCTGCGAGCGGTCGATGAGCCAAGCGGTGAAGCGGCAACAGGGCCGAGGCGCCTCCGGGGATGGGCGGCCATGAACCGAGACACGATTGCCGCGCAGCGGGCCGGCGCCAACCGGACGACCGCCGACGTGTGCGCGACGCTGGTCGAGCTCGGCCGCACCCTCAAGGGCTGGAGCTTCTACGCGCACGGCCACGGCGCCCGTAGCGAACTGCTCGACCGCTCCTGGCGCGCCCTGCAGGGCGAGCTGCGCCGCAACGGGCCGCTCGCCCTCGAGGTGCGACGCGGCTGCTTCTGGCTGGCTGGCTCGGACGTGGCGATCGGCGCGGGCCTCCTCGACGAGCTGGCTCGCCAACTCGAAGAACGCGCTGTCCGAACCCTGGTCTTCGAAGCCGTCCTCGACGCCGACACGCTCAGCGGCTTCCTCGAGACGCTCGTTGCGACACCCGAAGCGCTCGCCGCGGAAGGGGGCTTCGAGGCGAGCTTCTACGACGGCTCGCGCCGCGGCTTGCAGGTGAACGGGGCGGATTGGCGAACCCTGCTGGCGCGCGCGCAGTTCGCGGCCTCGAGACCCGCACCCGACGACGCACCGATCGCCGCACTCGTACCGATCGCCGAGGAAGTGGGCGTCATCGAAGAAGTGACGGCTCCCGAAACGGCGCCGATCCTCGACGAGGGTCCGCTCGTCGAAATGGGAGACGACGAACTCGATTTCGAAGACCTGCCGGTCGCGCGCGGCGACATCACCGCCCCGATCGATCTCCTCGAGGAGCTGGGCCCGGTTGGCATCGACGAGTCGCCGCTCGACGCCGACCCCAAGGTCGCCAGCGCGCTCGAGCTGGTGGAGCGGCTGCGCGAACTCACCGCGTGCGACGACGACCAGCGCTACCGCGATCTCACACGCCAGATCGTGTACGAGGCGCAAGAACTCGTCGCGCAGGGCGTCGCCGACGAGGGCTACCGCACGCTGCTGGTGCTCGGGGCGCACGCGGGCGACGACGCCAAGCGCAGCTTCGCGCAGCGCGAGTCGGCTTCGGAGGGACTGGCCCAGCTCGCGCACGGCGCGGTACTCGACGACCTGATGGAGCGCGCCTGCGATGCCGATGCCGACACCAGCTTGCACGCCACCGGCATCCTGCGCGAACTCGGCGCGCACTGTGCGCCGCGCGTGCTCGACCGGCTCGAAAACGAGATGGACTCGGAGCGCCGCGGGCGCCTGACAGGGGTGCTGCTCGCGATGGGCGAGGAAGTGTCGCCCGCCCTCGCCGAAGCGATCGCCACCGGCTCGAAGCGGCGCCAGCGCCTGGCGCTGCGACTCGCCGGTGAAACCCAGAACCCCCGCCTCGTCCCGAATCTGCGCGAGGCGATGCTCGACGGTCCCGACGAAGCGGCGCGCGAGGCGACGCAGGCGCTGCTTCGCATCGGCGACGTTTCCTCGCTCGAGGTGCTCGCCGAGGGACTCACCAGTCCGCGCGCCTCGATCGCCGGTTTCGCCGCCCACGCACTCGGCACATCGGGTCGTGTTCTCGCGG
>JAGSPS010000344.1 GCA_018262315.1 Deltaproteobacteria bacterium
GCACTGCGCGCATTTGCAGCGGCTTTCGAGCCGGCTGCTAGTTAGAACCAACGAAGACCGGGCGCGGGAGCGCGTGGTGGAGCCTTCCAAGCGTCTGAGAGAGAGGCCCCGGGGCGACTCGAGCTGCGCTACGCGAGCACCTGGTGCTAGCAGAACTCTCCAGCCCGGTCGCGAGCGCGCGCTGGAGCTTCCTCGGCGGCATCGAGTATGCGCCGGTGCGGTGTGAGATCGCGCCAGGTGACGTTCTGGGCGGGCCACACTCCGGTGTCCTGCGGATTCCAGTCCGGGTTGCGCGGGCACGATCAGGGGAGGACGTCGGGAGACCTTGGGTAGAAGTCCGTGACGAGGTTCGGAACGCCCTGAGCAAGGCTTGACGCTTCCGCTTCGGATCAGCGAGGAGGCGGAGGCTGAGATGGCAGAAGCCGCTCGCTGGTACGACGCGCATCGAGTGGGAGTGGGTATGGAGTTCTTGGAAGTCGTGGACGGATGCGGTGGCTCGAATTGCCGAGATGCCGAGGATGGGCTTGTCGTCGAGGAGACAGGCGGCCTCTCTATTCCTTCTTCGCCTTCTTCCTCGCTGCGCGGAGTTCGGCGCGCGCGGCCGCGAGTTCGGAGAGCGATTGCGCGGCCTGCAGCTCTCCGGGTTCGCTCTCGATGCCGATCGTCTTCACGGTCTGCGCGGCGTCGAGCGTCAGCGCGAGCTTGCCCGAGGCGAAGGGTTGGCGTCGGTAATTGGAGACGAGCAGCGCGTTCTGATCGACGCCCTTCAATGCGGAAGGCGCGAGGTAGAGCGGGAGCTGGGAGCGCGCGCGGACCTGGTAGCTGGCGCGCTGGTTGGTGACGATGCCGCCTGGCGCGTTGAAGCGCCTGCACTCGCTCTTCGCATCCGGGTCCGCGAGCGTCGTGCAGTCTGCGAGCGGCTCGGCGGGGATCGCGAGGCTGCGCAGCTCGAGCGTCGTGCCGCAGCCGAGCGTGGTCGCGGCGACCAGCACGGCTGACACCAAGCCGGGTCGACTGCAAATCTTCACGGGGAACCCTCCGCGGTCAGCACCACCTCGACCCAGGGCGCCGCGTTGGCCTTCCTGGGTTGCACGACCTTCTCGCCGACCGCGATGTTGAACTGGTCCTCGTCGAGTTCGAAGCGATCGGCCGCGAGCTGCGTCTCGAGATCGCCGGCGAGATCCGCGAGCGACGCGATCGTGCGCAGCTTCGCCGTTCCGGTGGCGCCATTGACGGCGCGCCGCCGCGCCTCGAGCGCATCGCGCGCGTTCGCGAGCTGCGCGGCGAGATCGCGGTGCCGATCGAGGTAGCGCTGGAAGCGCGGGTCCTGCTGGCCGAGTCGCCGGCACGGAGCATCGGGATCCGCCGGGCGAGCGACCGGCTTCGCCGCCGAGACGGCGACCTCCGCCGCCGCCTCGATGAACTCGTGCGCCTTGTCGGATTCGCCGGCGGAGACCGCGCTGAGGGCGCCGTCGCCGTCGAGCGTGATGTGGATGTCGGTCGCGGCCAACGCGGTCGCGCCGCCTTCGGCCTCGTACTCGATCGGCTCCCCGTCGAGCGACTGGGTGAGGAAGAGCGCGAACCGGCACTTCTCCGACGCGGTCTCGTCGAGGCGCAGCGCCACCTCGTAGGCCGGCCGGCGCACCAGGAAGCGCACGCCGTGGGTGGGCTGCGCGTCACTCGTCACGCGGCGGACGGTGAGCGGGAGTCCGCAGCCTGCGCCTGCGCAGGCGACCAGCGCGACCGCTACGAGAGCTTGAAGCGCACGCGCTCGACCGTGACGCTGCCGTCGGGCTGCTCCGACGTGATCACGTGCGTCGCCTCGAGCGGCAGCTTGCCCTTCGCGTCGGGTTTCGCGGCCTCGCCGCGCACTAGCAGGTCGCGCACGAAGCGCGGCGACGACGCACCCGCGCCGCCCTTCGCCGCGCCCTTGCGGCGCTTCGACGGAGACTTCCGGCTCGCGGGCTTCTTCGCCGCCGACTTCTTGCCGGTGCTCGTCTTGCCGCGCTTCGCCCGGGCAGTCCGCGCCATGGCGGCAGCATAGGGGAGCGATGAAGCGCGGCCAATTCATCCGTGGAAGCCACAGTTGAAGGCGATCCGTTCGAGCACGAGCGAGCCACCGCGCTCTGCGACCACGTGCGTCTTGAACGCGAAGGGATTCACCAGGCCGCCTTGCGCTCGCGCGTGCTTGCCCACCTCGACGTGGCCGCGCTGGAACAGATCATCGGTGTAGGCCTGCGCGGCACTCTGCGCGGAGCGCGGTTCCGCGGGGCCGAGCTGGAGCGCAGCGCCGGTGACCGACGGGCGTTCCCCGCCGGCCGCGCTCTGCACCAGCAGGATCGGTTGCGCGAGCCCGTAGTGCGCGGCGGGGATCGCGAGCATCGGCAGCGCGCGACGCGCGGCGGCGGATCGCGCCGCGGAGGGAGCGACCCGGCCGCGCGGGGCGCGCGGAAGCGCGCCGAGCGACGCGGCCGCTTGCAGCGAGAGCAGGCCGCGGCGCACGAAGGCGCTCTTCAGCGCGTCGCGATACTTGCCGTTGAACGGCGCTGCGTCGCCGGCCTGGATCATGCTCGCCGCAACGCGGCTGAAGTAGTCGGGCACCACCGGCGCGCCCGCGATCCCCGCGACCAGGATGCGCGCCATGTCTTCCGCCACCCGCTGGAGTCGCGCGGAGTTCGCAGCGCCCGCCAGCTTGAACATCCCGGCGAGCGCGTCGAGGAAGCCGCCGGTGAAGACGCGCGCGAACGAGTGCGGCTCGGACGAGAGCTGCGACGCGGGCGCGTTCGGCGGCAGGGTCTGCGGATCGCGATAGAAGAACGAGTTGCTCGCGTTGCGCAGGCAATCCGGCTCGGCGAGGTCCGGCCGCAGCATGCGGAGGGCCGCGCCGAGTTGCTCCGCCAACCGCGAGAGCCGCGAGCTGTGGTTGAGCGCGCCTCCGGTGTCATCGAGCACCTGGTCGCGGAACGAGGCCACCTGGAGCGCCGAGAGGATGGCGCACATGTCGCCGAACGCTTCGTGAAACGCGGCCGCCTCGATCGTCTGTGTGTCGAATAGATCCGGTTGAATCGCGTCGAGGATCGCGTGCCCCATCTCGTGGCTCGCGATGTCGGGGCTCTCGCCCGAGTTGAAGACGCGTCCCCGGACGGCCTGGTGGAAGAAGTAGAGCCCGGCCGGCTCCATCCCGCCGCGCGTGTAGAACGCGTTCAAGTCGACGCCGGCGTCGGCGTTCACCGCGAGCACCGCGCCGACCTGCCAGCGGGTCCCCCTCGGCAGCATGCCGCCCCAGAACGAAGCCGTGCGGCGCAGCGCCGACGCCACCGCGTAGTAGAGGAAGGCGTGGGTGCCGAGGGGATACACCTGGGGCGCCGGCGCGGCCCCGCGGAGCTTGAATGCGAGCGGTGTCACCGACTGCGACGGCTCCGGCACTTCGATCGGGATG
>JAGSPS010000345.1 GCA_018262315.1 Deltaproteobacteria bacterium
GCCTCGGGCTGCATCGTCGTCGAATGCCAGAGCGTGCGCGAGGCGGGGTGCACGATGGCGGCATTCAGCACGCTGAGGTTCGCGACGTTCGACGCGTTCGGCCACGGATGCGTCGCGCGATCGCGCAGCACCTCCGCCGCCGCCTCGGGCGCGAGCGCACCCAGATGTCGCTCGACCGCGTGCTCGATGCCGGCGCGACGGTCGAACGAGTCGGGCGAGCGGTAGCGGTCGAAGGGAATCATCTCGGGCGTGCGCGCATGGTTCGCCTGGCCGAACCAGTCGGCGTCGGGCCGGAACACCGCGCAGCGGCTCGGCGAGCACTCCACCATCGCGAGATCGCCCGCGGCGTCGGCCATCACCATGAAGGACGAGATGCCGCGCTCGCGCGCGCGCAGAAAGATCTGGATTCCCTCTTCCACGCTGCGCGCGGTCTGCAGCGCGCGGCGATGCGGCCACTGCGGGAGCCACATCCCCACTTGCGGGTCGGTCTCGAAGTAGTTGAACGAGAGCGCGAAGCCCGCCGCGTTGACGCCGACCGTCGGGAGTCCCACCAGCGGCCAGCCGACGAACAGGTGCTCGAGGTCGCCGTTGCTCGGACGCAGTCGGACGACGACCGGCCGCCGCGCGCCGAGCGCGTCGTCCCAGTCGACGTTGCGGCCGATCAGCGCCTGCCCGTCGGCGGTTGCGCTGCGGGTGGCGGCGAACACGGTCGAGCCGCCGCCGAGCGCCAGCAGCGCACGCATGAGATCGCGGCGCGGCACGCCGAGTCCCTCCGCCATGCCCGCGAGTTCTTCGTGGAAGTGGCTGTCCTCGAAGTGGCCGCCGATCCCGCTCCAGAGCGGAATGCCCACCGCGTCGAGCACGCGATCGCCGAGGCCGCCGCGCGCCACGGCGGCTTCGTGATCCCGACGCTGAACCGCGTAGACGCGGCGCAGATCGTCGCCGAGCAGGTCGGCCTGCTGGCGTCCCATCTCCTCGTAGGTTCCGCCGACCTCGAGCACGATCAGGTCGCCGAGATCGCGGCGGCTGGCGGCGAATCCGGCGGGCTCGGCCGGTGCGTCGCGCAGCGTGACGGCGGCCGCCGTCACGGCGAGCAGAACGGCACCGGCGCGCGCGATTCGAGAGCGAGAGCGGAGCAGCGACATCCAGGACTCCTGCGGGGCGTGCTCAGAAAAGCGTGTAGATGAACGGGGCGAGGGCGGAACTCTTGACGAAGAAGAGCACCAGACCGGCCAGCAGCAGGAAGACGACGACCGGCACCAGCACGAAATGCCCGTTGCGGACGAAGTAGCCGATCACGACGAAGAGCTGGCTCGAGAGCGGGCGCATCGCGGCTTCCGACGAGGCGGAACGCCGATCGTCCACGACCGACTTCGGCACCCAGCCCTGTGTAACGGCAGGGGCTTCGCCGGTCCAGGCGTAGAACGGATCGCTGCCGCGCAGCGCTCGCCAGGCGACACCTACCGGTGTGATGATCAGGAAGTAGGTCAGCGAGAGGAACGCCAGCAGGATACCCTTCCCGATCCAGCCGGTGGCGGCGCGGATGGCCCGTTCGACGACGGCCAGTCCCTGCGGCCGGACCAGCCCGACCGCGAAGAGAGTGGCGCCCGCGGCGATCAGCGCGAACGAGGTCGCTTCGCGGGCCGTGGCGACGTAGAGGTGGCGGAAGCCGCCCAACAGGAGCAGCAGCCAGCCGCCGGCCAGCCCCAGCACGATCTGGCGTTTGAGGGCGAGGAACGCGGTTCGCTCCCGCAGCCGACCGAGGTAGCTGGAACGCATCGACGCCTCAGTCCAGCTCGAAGCGCTGCAGCCACTGCGCGCGCTGCTCGGCGTCGAGCGGGCGATGCGCCTGCTGCTCGCGCTCCAGGAAGCGATTGCCGGCGACGAGGCAGTCGATCTCCGTCGCCATGAAGCAGCGATAGGCGTCTTCGACGGTGTTCACCATCGGCTCGCCGCGCACGTTGAACGACGTGTTGATGAGAACCGGGCACCCGGTCATCTGCTTGAAGCGTCGAAGCACCCCCGTGATGAAGGGATTGCGCTCCGCGTCGAGGGTCTGGACGCGGGCCGAGTGGTCGACGTGCGTCACGGCCGGGATCTCCGAGCGCGGCACCTTGAGCAGGTCGATGCCGGCGAGTCCGGCGTCCGCCGCCGCGATCCGGCGGCGCGCGGTGACGGGGTACACGAGGAGCATGTACGGGCTTTCCTGCGTGGTGTCGAAGTAGTCGCGCGCGTCCTCCGCGAGCACCATCGGGGCGAACGGCCGGAAGCTCTCGCGGAACTTGATCTTCAGGTTCATGTGCGACTGCATCTGCGGCAGCCGCGCATCGCCGAGGATCGAGCGCGCGCCGAGCGCCCGGGGACCGAACTCCGCGCGGCCGCGCGCCACCGCCACGACCTTGCCGGCCGCGATCGAAGCGGCGATCCGCTGCTGGAGCGCGGCTTCGTCGAGCACGTCCCAGACGGCGCCGAGCTTCTCGAGCGTGGCGTCGTCCTCGCGCGACGCCGGCGGGATCTCGAGCCCCAGAAAGGCGCCCCGCATCGCGTCGGGTTTCGCCGGAAGGCGCGGATGGCCGAG
The DNA here is from genome assembly GCA_018262315.1 of Deltaproteobacteria bacterium. Classification (GTDB taxonomy): domain Bacteria; phylum Myxococcota_A; class UBA9160; order UBA9160; family PR03; genus PR03. The sequence continues at coordinate 2,579 of JAGSPS010000345.1, forward strand.
CTTCTGGTGCCACATCCACAGCGCGGCGCCGAGCGCACTGCCGGCGTCACCCGAAGCCGGTTGCACCCAGAGTTCGCGGAAGACGCCCGCCGAGGCGAGTCGTCCGATGCTGACGACGTTGAGCGCCACGCCGCCGGCGAGGACGAGCTGATCGAGGCCCGTGCGAGTGCGCACGTGGCGCGCCATCCGCAGAACGCCTTCGTCGAGCACGAGCTGGATGCTGGCGGCGAGATCCATCTCCCGCTGCGTGATCCTGGATTCGGGCTCGCGCGGCGGCCCCCCGAAGAGCGCGTGGAAGCGCTCGTTCGTCATGCGCAGACCGCCGCTGTAGCCGAAGTACGCCTGGTTCAGCACGATCGAGCCGTCCGCGCCGAGCCGGAGCAGTCGATCGAGGATGCGATCGGCGAAGCGGGGCTGTCCATACGGAGCCAGCCCCATCAGCTTGTACTCGCCGCTGTTGATCTTGAAGCCGGTGTAGTGGGTGAACGCCGAGTAGAGCAGGCCCCACGAGTTCGGGAAGCGGATCTGCTCGCGCAGCTCGACGTGGTTGCTCTCGCCCACGCCCCAGGTGGTGGTGGACCACTCGCCGACGCCGTCCACGGTGAGGATCGCGGCCGACTCGAAGGGCGACGGGAAGAACGCGCTCGCCGCGTGCGACAGGTGGTGATCGCAGAAGTAGATGCGCTTGCGCAAGCCCATCTCGCGGGCGATCTCGTTCTCTAGCCAGACCTTCTCGGTCAGCCAGGAGGGAAACGCCTCGACGAAGCTCGTGAAGCTGCGCGGCGCGGTGAGGTGGTAGGTGGTGAGCAGCCGCTCGAACTTGGTGAGCGGATTCTCGTAGAAGACGACGTAGTC
>JAGSPS010000112.1 GCA_018262315.1 Deltaproteobacteria bacterium
TTCGGGCGCGACGGCGAGGGCCAGCGCAGAGGCGTGCGGGGTCACGATGCCGGAGCGATAGCCCACGATCCCGAGCGGTGCGGCGCCGAACTCGCCGTAATCGATCGAGTCGGGGATCGAGCTGGGCGACATGCCCCACACCGGCTGGCCGAGCTGCTCGGCGTAGAGCCGCTGGATTTCGACGTGCACCTCGTCGTTGCGGCCGAGGCTGCGCGGCGCGAATGCTCGCTCGTCGAGCGCGAGAACAGGCATCAGCGCCTCGAACAGGCTGCCGCCCCAGGACGGTACGTAGCGGAGATCGCGCCACGTGTAGGTGCCGGCGTAGAAGCTGTGACCGCGCACCGTCTTCTCGCGTCCGAGCGGCTTCTGCGTCTGCCACTCCGCGCTCGGCGGAAGCGTGCGGTGCATCGCGAACCAGGAGTCTTCCGGCGCGGCGCCACGGCCGATCGCGATCAGGCTGCCGAGCCGCGCCTCGGTGTAGAGCATCCCGTAGTGGAACTTCGAGGGCGTGGCTCTGCCGTCGTCGATCGTCAGGCCGTGCGACATCAGCTTGGCCTTCGGATCGTAGAAGAGACCGTAGTCCTGCCGGTCGACCAGCTCCGAGCACTCGTTCCAGAGTTCGGGGAGCGCCTGGCGCACCACGACGAGCCCCGTCGTCAGCCACGCCGAGTCGACGAAGGAGACGAAGTCGCTGGTGCGTTCGAGCGTGGTGGTGTCGTAGTAGTTGAAGAAGAAGCCCTGGTGGGTTTCGAGCTGGCGCAGCGTCGCGAGCACGCGACGCGCGATCGCCAGGGCCTGCTCGCGCGGGATCAGCTCGAGATCGGCGGCGGCCACCGTCGCCATCAGATACAAGCCGATGTTGGTGCCGCTCGTGTAGTCGCCGATCTTCACGCGGCTGGCGTCGAGCGAGCCGCCGCAGAAGCGCACGTGGTCGACGGGGATGGCGTGGTCGCGGTCGGTCAGCGCATCCAGCCCGCGCCAGGTGTCGCTCGCGAGTCGGCGCAGGAACTCGGCGTCGCCCTGGGGCAGCGTTGCGCGATCTGCGAGCAGGCGTTGCGGCCAGCCCGAAAGGCGTGCCTTCACGTGCGGCTTCGCGGCGGCCTGACCGCCGCGCTCGGCCTGCCACGCCTCTTTCCTGGGCGCGGCGACGCGGGTCGCAAGGAAGGCCTGTTCGCGCGTGGGATCCGGGTTGGCGCAACCGTCGGGGTCCCGATAGAGAGACGTAGCCGGCACCGAACCGATCGCCTGCGTCACCGGGATCGATTGCGCCTCGGCGCGAGGGCCCGGCGCGAGGGCGGCCAGCAACAAGAGCGCAGCCGGCGCGCAACGCGCCCAATGGGTTCGTCTGTGCGGATGCCGAGCCTGCTGGGGGTACCGAACCGCCATTTCGCTCTCCGCCACGCCGCGCGACCCCGCCCGATCCCGACGTCCAGCCTCGCGGTGTGGCCGGAGCAGCTCGGCCACCTGGTGAGTGTCCGAGCCGTTGACTTCGGGTCACGGTCCACCACCCCGAAGTCCCCAGCCCACCCCTCGTCTATCGACCGGTTCGATGGCCGGGTGAAGGTTCGTTCGCGCGATGTTGCGTGTGTCGCGAGGGAGTAGCGCGCAGCGAATGCGCGCCGCCAGCGCAAGCGCGCTGCAACTGCTGCGTAGCGGCGTCGCATGGGCGCTACCGACCTGGCGCGAAGGGCGGGTCGTGGGGAGGGCGCGTGGAGCTGTTCGTGCTCGTGGTCTTCGCGACGGTCTACGTCGGCATGATCCTCGGCGAGCTGCCGCGGCTGGCGCTCGATCGCACAGGCGTCGCGCTGCTCGGCGCGATCGCGCTGCTCGCCCTGATGGTCGCCGCGACGGGATTGCTCTCCGCCGTCTTCACCAACGACGTCGTGTGTCTCGCGATGGCGCCGGTGTGGATCGACACCTGCGCGCGGCGGCGTCTCGATCCCGTTCCGTTCCTGCTCGCGCTGGCGTGCGCCGCGAACGTCGGCTCGGCGGCGACGCTGATCGGCAACCCGCAGAACATCCTGATCGGGCAGAAGCTCGCATTGTCGTTCAACGGCTATCTCGGGGTTGCCGCGCTGCCGACGGCGATCGGGCTCGTCGCGGTGTGGGGGGTCATCGCGCTGCAGCAGCGCGGCAACTGGGGTGGAACGGGCGGTGCGGCAGACGGGGCGCTCGCCGAGGACGAGGAGATCGCACCCTTCGACGTGTGGCAGACGGCGAAGGGATTGGCGGTCGTGGCGGTGCTGCTGGTCGTCTTCGTGGCGACCTCGTGGCCCCGCGAGGTCGCGGCGCTCGGAGGGGCGGGTGTGCTGCTGTTGAGCCGGCGGCTCCATTCGCGCGAAAAGCTCGGGCTCGTGGACTGGCCGCTGCTGGTGCTGTTCCTCGGGCTTTTCGTCGTGAATGGGGCGCTGGCGGCGACGGGGCTTGCGGAGGCCACGGTCGCGACCCTGCGCGATCGGGGCATCGACCTCGTCCAGCCGAGCTGGCTCCTCGCGGCGACGGTCGCGCTCTCGAACCTCGTATCGAATGTGCCGGCCGTGATGCTGCTGCTGCCACACGTGCAGGGGGCGCAGGGCGGACCGCTCCTCGCGCTCGGGAGTACGCTGGCGGGCAACCTGGTCCTGGTGGGCAGCATCGCGAACCTGATCGTCGTCGATGCTGCGTCGCGGCACGGCATCCCGCTCACGTGGCGCCGCCACGCCCGCACCGGGCTCCCCGTCACCCTGCTAACGCTGCTACCGCTGTTGACTTGGGGACGTTCTTGAAGGCAACTAAGTCAACAGCAGCGGGAACGTCCCCAAGTCAACGCAAGTCAACGGGGATGGGGGAGGGGCGGATGGACGAGGGATCGGTCGAGGCGGGCCCCACGAGGAGACGGCGGCGGCGGTGGCCGTGGGTGTTGCTGGTGCTGCTCGTGGGTCTCGTCGTGGGGATTCGCGCGCTGCTGCCGCTCGCAGTGGAGCGCGGGACGGCTTGGGGATCGCGACGTTACCTGGGCCTGCCGGCTCGCATCGACAACGTCGATTTCTCGCTGCTCGACGGCCTGGTGGTGCTCGAGGGCGTGAGCCTCGCTGCGCAGCCCGACGGCGTCGCGCCCAATGACGCTGCGCTCGAGCCGCCGCCGATCGACCCCGCGAGCGCGCTGCTGCACGTCGGTCGCATCCAGACGCGTCTCACCTGGAAGGACCTGCGCGATCGCACCGTCCACCTGACGGAGTTGCGGATCGAGGCGCCGTCGGTGCGCGTCACGCCCGAGCCGGACGGGAAGATCGATCCGCTGCGCCACGCGCAACCGCTGGTCCCCCCGACGGCCGAGCCGGCGACCGAGCCGCCGGCCGCCGACGCGCCCCCTCCCTGGAAGATCGCTCTCGACCGTTTCGACCTGCGCGAGCCCAACGTGCGCGTGCTCGATCCGCAGGGGGGCGAGAACCTGCTCGAGTTCTCGCTCGAGACGTTCGGACTCACCGAAGTGTCGGCGCAGGGCACCGACTTCGCGCTCGGCGGCGTCGATATCGGCGGACCCGTGTTGCGCGTGCGCCGCGACCTGGTGCTCGGCGCCAAGAGACCGCCGGCCGAGCCCGCGGCGACCACCGCACCCGCGACGCCCGCGAGCCCCGCGACGCCGCCAGTCAGCGAGCCGGTTGCTGCGACGGCGCAGCCCGCAGCTCCCGAGGCATCGGCGGCTCCCGTGCCCCCCGCGCGCCCCGCCGCGAGGCCCGGCTACCGCGTCGCCAAGGTCGACGTCGAGCGCGCGACCTTCACCTGGATCACCGACGACGGCCCGCTCGACGTGACGCTCGCGCTGCACGCGTCCGACATCAGCGCCGAGGAGGGCAAGCGCTTCCCGGTCGACCTCCAGCTCGAGATCGGCGAGGGCAGGATGCGCGTCGCGGGCGACGTCGGGATCCTGCCGCCGGTCTACACGGGCAAGTTCGAATGGAACGGGCTTCCGATCCCGCGGCTGTTGCTCGCCTCGGTGCCGCAGTTCGCCGCCTGGCTGCGTGCGGCCAAGTCGAGCGGCGACCTGCAGATCGACGCCGACCCGATGGGATCCAAGGGACCCGCCGCGATGCGCGTCTCCGGGCGAATCAGCTTCGACGCGCTCGCGGTCTCCGATCCGAAGGGCACCGAGATCACGCTCGGCTGGCAGCAGCTCGAAGTCGTGATGCGCGACGTCTACGCGCCGATCCCGCAGCCCGGCAAGCCGCTCGCCACGACGGTCGCCGTGCTCGACAGCGTCAAGTTGATCGCACCCGAAATCCGCTACACGCGCCCGTCGCCCCAGCTCGACGCGCTGCTCGGCATCGACCTCTCGGGCGGCGCGACCGTCGGCGGCAGGAAACCCGCCGCTGCCGCGCCGGCAAAGGCGGAAAAGGCCGCTGCAAAGAAACCCGCTGCGAAGAAGCCCGTCGCGGCGAAGCCGGAAGCCGGCCCAACGGCTGCGGCGCCGCTCGATCTCGCCATCGCGATGCTTCAGATGACGAACGGCGAGGTCGAGGCGCTCGACAAGACCGTGAAGCCGGTCGCGCGCACGACGATCCGCAACCTCGGACTCGAAGCGCACGACGTGCGGTTCCCGGCCACCGCCGCGAGCCGTATCCGCCTCCGCGCGACGCTGCCGAAGACCGCCCAGCTCGATGTACGCGGCGACCTGAAGCCCGGCAACGTCGGCGACTTCACGCTCGAGCTGAAGCAGCTCGAGCTGCCCGTCTTCAATCCGTACGCGAGCGCCGCGGCGGGCGTCACGATCGAGCAGGGCACCGCGTCGGTCAAGACGAAGCTGAAACTGCGCGGCGCGAAGATGGAGATCGACAACCAGCTCGTGCTCAACAAGTTCGGCGTCTCGATGCGTGACCCCGAGTCGTTCGAGCGCAGCTTCGGCGTCCCGATCGACCTGGCGCTCGCGCTGCTGCGCGACCCGAAAGGCGACATCAAACTGCACATCCCGGTCAAGACCGACGAGAAAGGCGCCACGATTGCGATGGGTGCAGTGATCGCGAGCGCACTCAAGGCGGCGCTGGTCGGAGCCATCACCGCGCCGCTCAAGATGATCGGGGCGGTGTTCAGCGGCGACGACAAGGGCGCCGGCGGTTTCTCGGTCGACCCGCTTCCGAGCGTCGCGGGCAGTCCCGAACTCGACGGCGATCAGCAGGGGCGACTCGAAGGTCTCGCGCGGATGCTCAGCGAACGGCCGGCGATGGGGCTCGCCCTGCGCGGTCGCGTGGGCCCCGAGGATCGACCGGTCGTCGCGCAGCAGATCCTGGTCGAGCGATGGGCCAGCGGCGAAGGGCTGCCCGAAGTCGAGGAAGCGACCTTCCTCGCGCGGCGCCGCATCGGCCAGGCGCTCTCGAAGCGTGCGAAGAACGAGCCTGCGGAACTCGCGCCCGAAGATCAGGCGCTCTTCGAGAAGTACGTCGCGGCCGTCGCGGTACCCGACGAGCGGCTCGCCGCGCTCGCGAAGGCGCGCGCCGAGCGGGTGCGGCAGCTGCTGGTCGAGAAGGGCGTCGCCGCGGCGCGCGTCGCGGTGGGCGAACCCGAGGCCGAGGCGAAGCCCGGCGTCGTGATCGGCTTCAAGGCGAGCTGAGAGCCCAGCGCGCGGCGCGCTCGCGGTCGGCGAGCTGCCACACCGCTCGGTGTAGAGCGAGCAGCGCGTCGGAGTCGCGCAGCAGGCGCCGCCGTTCGACGGCACCGAGCGACGCCGGTCCCTCGGCGAGCGCGCGTTCGACGAGCCCTCTGTGTACCGCGCGCAGAGCCGGCGCGAACGAGCGTCCGCTGCCGGTCAGCGCGCAGTGCACCGCGTTGAGCTGGGGATCGACGACGGCGCGCGCGAACCCGTCGCGCCGCCATTGCGGAAGTGTCGCCGCAGCGTGCTCGGCCGCAGCGACATCGCGCGCCACGTCGCAGAGTTCGGGCGGCGGCGTCTCTTCTTCGGGCGTGAGGAAGAGCCCGCGCGCGCGCGCCCGCTTGCCCGGCTTGATGCGACTCGACCAGACCGAGAGCGGCACCGACAGGACCAGCGCGCACACCACCGGCGTGAGCCACCAGAAGTACCTGGGGTTCAGCCAGAACACGGCGCCTGCCCAGACGCACGCGACGATCGTGTCGACGCCGTGGTGCGCGATCGCCTCGCGCCAGCTCGTCTGGGCGTCGCCGCGCGCCTGAGAGCTCCAGGAAACGGTGTGGCCAAACACGTTCGTGAGTACGAAGCGCGTGTGGAAGACCATCCGGATCGGCGCAAACAGTGTGGACATCCCCGTCTCGAGCAGCGCGCTCGCCAGCAGCTTGCCGGCGCCCCCGAAGAGCTTCGCCTCGCCGCGCACCATCACCAGCAGGATCGAGAGGATCTTCGGCAGGAACAGGATCACGGCCGTTACCGCGGCGAGCGAGATGGCCCAGTCCGGTCGCCACACCGGCCAATCGGGAAACAGGCTGCGGCCTTCCGGGAAGTAGACGGGTTCGCGCACCGCTTCCCAGACTCCCTCGGCGGTGGAGAGCAGCAGGAAGCAGAACCAGAGCAGCGCCGAGACGTAGCCGAGGACGCCGTTCAGGAACAGCGCACGATGGGCGCCGTAGAGTCCCTCGGTCGTGAGTAGCCGCAGGTGCTGGATGTTTCCCTGACACCAGCGGCGGTCGCGCTTCATCTCTTCGAGCAACGAGGACGGTGTCTCCTCCCAGCTTCCCGGCAGGTCGTAGGCGAGCCACAGCGCCCAGCCCGCGCGACCCATCAGCGCCGCTTCGACGAAATCGTGCGAGAGGATCTCGCCGCCGAGCGGCGGGTCGCCCGGCAGCCGCGGCAACGCGCAGTGCTCCATGAACGGCGCGACGCGGATGATCGTGTTGTGACCCCAGTACTGGCCCTCGCCGAGTTGCCAGTAATGCAGGCCCGCCGCGAACACCTTGCCGTAGAGGCGGCTCGTGAACTGCTGCACGCGCCCGAAGAGCGAGCGCCCGTTCACCGCGGTCGGCGCGGTCTGGATCATCCCGACGCCCGGGTTCGCCTCCATCAGCGCGGTGAGCCGGTGCAGCGACTCGCCCGACATCACGGAATCGGCGTCGAGCATGATCATGTAGCGGTAGGCGCGCCCCCAGCGGCGGCAGAAATCGGCGACGTTGCCGCTCTTGCGCTCGATGCGGACGCGGCGGCGGCGGTAGAAGATGCGGCCGAAGCCGTTGGTCTCGCGGCACCACGCGAACCATGCCGCCTCTTCCTCGATCGCCTTGCCGGGATCCTGGGTGTCCGAGAGCACGAAGAAATGGAACGGCGCAACGCCGCCTTCGCTTCGTTCGATTGAGCGGTAGATCGCGCGCAGCCCGGCGAAGACGCGGTCGACCGGCTCCTCGCAGATCGGCATCGCAATCGCGGTCAGCACCCCGGAACCGAGCTTGGCGGTGACGGCGTCGGTGGTGCGCGTGATCGCGAACTTGTCGCGGCGGAAGGCCAGCAGGAAGAAGCCGAACATCGCGGTCCAGAAGCCGATCGAGATCCACGAGAAGAGCGCGCCGAAACAGATCGCGATCGCGATCTCGAGCGGGCTATCTCCCTGCTGCGGCAGCACGTCGAGCATGAAGCCGCCGGCGACGATGCTCGGGGCCCACACCAGGATCGCGAGCAGCGTGCGGCGGCGGCGTGCCGTCCAGGTCCACGGGCGCCAGCGCTTCGGCCCCACGCCGCGCTTCACTCCGGGAAGCCGCGGCGCGTGCGGACCGATCGCCTCGGGGGCTTCGGCGGGAACGATCGAATTGCGCAGGCCGCGACGCACGAAGAGGTTGGGCGACATCGAGGAGCGCGCGAGCGGCGGCATCGAAGCCAGCCGGCGCCGCACCGGCAGAGCCGCTGCAACGCTCTCGAGCGACACCTTCGACGCATCGCCCGCGAACGCGGCGGCGAGTCGCCAGGCGAGAAACTCCTCCTCGCTGCCGAGCTTCGTGGCGCTGCGCGGCACTTCGTCGAGCAGCAGCTCACGCATCTTCGAGAGCGTCGTGCCGATCGCGTCGCAGGGTTCGTCGGCCGCGGGCGCCGTCGCCGCGAGCAGGGCCGCGCGCTCGGCGATCGCCGTCTGCATGGCATCGTCCACGCCCGCGGCGGCGAGATACGCGCGCGCGCGTTCCGCAGCGCTGCGCCAATCCTCGAGCAGTCTCTTGCCGGTGACCTCGACCTGGCCCGGAGGCGATGCGGCTTCACTCGCGTCCGGCGCGGCCGGCCTCGTGCCCGCGGTGCTGCTGGCCGGGGCCGCGCTCGGAGGAGGACTGCTCATGGTTCGAGAACGTAGGACCAGGTCTCGGTCAGCGCCTCTTCGCCCTTCTTCAGGAAGGCGCGCATCTCGACCGGATTGCCTCCGCGCGGTCGCACCTGGAAGGTCAGCCGCCACTGCGCGTTGACGGGGTTCTTCACCACCTGCTGCTCGAGCAGCTCGCCCTCGCCCACGGTGACGACGCCTTGCAGCACGGTCTCGGCCGACAGCGTTTCGAGCTGGCGACCCTGGAAGTCGATCACGAAGCGGTAGCCGTCCTCGAACGTACCCCGATCGCGCCTCGACGCGATCACGCGACCGGCGGGCGGGTGCGCCGCGTCGTCGCCGTACCACGTCATGCGGTACGCGAAGTCGAGCGGCTTCGCCGGATCGGCGGGCTGCTCCGGAACCCAGTACGCGACGATGTTGTCGTGGATGTCGGCCTGGGTGGGGATCTGCACCAGCTCGACGCTCCCCGCGCCCCAGTCGCCCTTGGGCGCGATCCAAACGCTCGGGCGTGTCTCCATGCGCGTCTCGAGATCCTGGTAGTGCTCGAAGTCGCGGTCGCGCTGGATCAGGCCGAAGCCGCGCGGATTGGTCATGCCGAACGAGTTCACCGTGAGCGTGCGCGGGTTGCGGAGCGGGCGCCAGGTCCATTCGCCCGTTGCGTCGAAGAGCAGCAGGCCGTCCGAGTCGTGCACCTCGGGCCGGTAGTCCTCGACCCGCTGCAGGGCGTTCTCGCCGCTGAAGAACATGCTGGTGAGCGGCGCGATGCCGATCTTGCCGACCTTCTTGCGCAGGAACACGCGGCTCTCGACGTCCACCAGCGTCTGGTCGCCCGGG
>JAGSPS010000113.1 GCA_018262315.1 Deltaproteobacteria bacterium
ATCGAGAAGCTGGTGCCGAACCTCGACGACGTGGCGGTGTTCCTGCGGCTGCTCGCGCGCAGCGCCACCGGGCAGCCGCTCTCGGTGTACACGAGCTTCCTCTCCGCGCCGCGCGCGGGCGGCGAGTTGCACGTGGTGCTGGTGGACAACGGGCGCAGCGCGCTGCTCGCGAGCGAGAGCCATCGCCGCGCGCTGCGCTGCATCCGCTGCGGCGCCTGCCTCAACACGTGTCCCGTCTACCGGCGCGCGGGCGGCCATGCGTATGGCGTGCCGGTGGCGGGGCCGATCGGCGCGGTGCTCGCGCCCGCGCTCGTCGCGACGCGCGAAGCCCGGGAACTCCCCTACGCGTCGTCGCTGTGCGGGAGCTGCACGGCGGTGTGTCCGGTGCGCATCGACCTGCACGAGCAGCTGCTCGCGTGGCGTCGCGAGGCGCCCGCACTGCCTGTGTCGCTGCGGCGCGGCGCGCGGTTCGCGGCTGCGCTGCTGTCGCGGCCGCGCCTGTTCCGCGCAGCCGCGCGTGTTGCGCGAACGCTGTGGCCGCTCTTCGCGCGGCGCTTCCCCGGCAACCCCGCTTCGCCGTGGCTCCTCGCGCGCGAGTGGCCCGAACACCCGGGCGCGAGCTTCGCGGAGCGCTGGCGCAAGACGCGCGGAGCGCGCCCGTGAGCGGCCGCGAACGCGTGCTCGTCGCGGTGCGCCGCGCGACGCGCCATGGCGTCGCGCATCCCGGCCCGCACCCCGCGCCGCCGCTCGCAGCAGACTTCGCGAGTTTCGCCGCGACGCTCGCCGCGGTGGGCGGCGAAGCGCACGGCCCGCTCGCACGCGCGTCCCTCGCCGACGCCGTGCTCGCGCACGCGCGCCGCTGGGCGGCGGGCGGTCGCATCGTCGCCGAGCCGAGCGCGGCGGCGCTGCTCGGTACGGCAGCGGTCGAGATTGCCCGCGACGCGGCGGCGCCGCACTCGTTCGCGGACGTCGCGGTTGCGATTGCAAAGGGCAGCGTGGGCATCGCGGAGAACGGCGCGGTCGCGGTGACGGCAGACGACGCGCCGCATCGCGCGCTGCTCTTCCTCGCCGAGCGCGTGATCCTGCTGCTCGACGCCGCCTCGATCGTGGGCGATCTGCACAGCGCCATGCGCGCGCTGCCGGCTGCAGCATGGCAGTCGCAGCTCACCTTCGTGAGTGGCCCGTCGAAGACCGCCGACATCGAACAGACGCTCGTGCACGGCGCACACGGTCCGCGCGCCCTCGCCGTCTTCGTCCACCAGAGCTGAGTTGAACGAAATGACTTGACGGAAAACAACTTGACGCCCGGCACCGGTTTCAGAAGTCGGCGGAGCCGGGGGTGCGGGGGAAGGGGATGACGTCGCGGATGTTGGCCATGCCCGTTGCGAAGAGCAGCAGGCGTTCGAGGCCGAGGCCGAAGCCGGCATGGGGGACGGAGCCGTGGCGGCGCAGGTCGAGGTACCACCAGTATGCGGCGGGATCGAGACCGCTCTCGCGCATGCGGCGTTCGAGCAGGTCGCGGCGGTGCTCGCGCTGCGACCCGCCGATCAGCTCACCGACGCGCGGCACCAGCACGTCCATCGCGCGCACGGTGCGCTCGTCTTCGTCGAGATACATGTAGAACGCCTTCACCTCGCGCGGGTAGTTCGTGACGATTACCGGGCGCTTCACGTGTTCCTCGGTGAGCCAGCGCTCGTGCTCGCTCTGCAGGTCCGCGCCCCAGGCGACCGGGAACTCGAAGGCGCGCCCGCTGCGTTCGAGTTGCGCGACGGCATCTGTGTAGGTCATCCGCTCGAAGGGCGTCGTGACGACGTGCTCGAGCGCCGCGACGACGCCGTGCTCGATGTGCTCGTCGAAGAAGCGCAGGTCGTCGCCGCAGCGCTCGAGTAGCTCGCGCAACACGGCGCGCAAGAACTCCTCGGCGAGCGCGGCGTCGCCGTCGAGATCGAGGAACGCGACCTCCGGCTCGACCATCCAGAACTCGGCGAGGTGACGGCTCGTGTTCGAGTTCTCGGCGCGGAAGGTCGGGCCGAAGCTGTAGACGCGCGAGAGCGCGAGCGCGCCGATCTCGGCTTCGAGCTGCCCGGACACCGTCAGGAAGGCCGGCCGCCCGAAAAAATCTCGGCTCCAGTCGGTCGCGCCGTCGGGTGTGCGCGGGGCGCTGGCCGGGTCGAAGTGCGTGGCGCGGAACATCGAGCCGGCGCCTTCGCAATCGGAGGTCGAGAGGATCGGCGTGTGCAGCTCGAGGAAGCCGCGTTCGTCGAAGAAACGGCGGATCGCGCGCGACGCCGCGTGGCGCACCCGCATCACCGCGCCGAGCGTGTTGGTGCGCATTCGCAGATGGCCGAGCGTGCGCAGGAACTCGAAGGAGTGACGCTTCTTCTGGAGCGGGTAGTCGTCGCCGGCCGGGCCGATCAGCGTGACGCTCGCGGCGCGGATCTCGAAGCGCTGGCCGGCCGCCGGCGACTCCACGAGTTCGCCCTCCGCCTCGATCGCGCAACCCGTGCGCAGCGCGAGAACTTCCGTTTCGTAGTTGGCGAGCGCGGGTTCGGCGACGACCTGGATGCCGGCCATGCACGAGCCGTCCGAGACTTCGAAGAACGAGACGCCCTTGCCGTGGCGCGCGGTCTTCAGCCAGCCCTGGACGCGCACGACGCCACCCGCCGCTTGGCGGTGCAGCAGATCGGCGACGCGGGCGACGGCGCCGCTCATCGCAGCGCCGCGACGCCGAGCCGCTTGGCGAGCAGGCGCACGGCGGTGGCGACGTCTTCCGGCCTCGCGGCCGTGTAGCAGAGCCGCGCGAAGCCCTCGTAGTCGCGCCCGCTCGACGCGCCGGGCGAGAGCACGACGCCGTCCTCGAAGACGTCCTCGAGGAAACCCAGCATGCCGCGCTCGCCGAGTCGCTCGCGCACGTCGAGGAACAGGAAGGTGGATCCCTCCGGCGCGGGCAGACCCAACACGCGCGCGGCGTCTGCGCCGGCTCGGCGGTAGTGCTCGCGCGTCTCGGCGAGCCACGCGTCGCCGCGCTGCAGGGCAGCGAGCGCGGCGAGCTGCGAGGGCGTCGCCGCGCTGTAGGTCGAATGCGTGTGCAGCTTGTGCGCGCACTCGACCACGTCGCGCGGGCCCACCAGATAGCCGACGCGATAGCCCGCCATCCCATACGACTTCGAGAACGAGAACGACGTGATCGTGCGCTCGGGTGCGAAGCGCGCCAGCGAGACGTGTTCGCCGCAGTAGACGAGTTCCTCGTAGACCTCGTCGGCGAGCAGCCAGAAGTCGTGGCGTCGCGCCCACTCGGCGAGCGCCGCGAGCCACGGCTCGGGCAACACGCGACCGCTCGGGTTCGACGGCGTCGAGACGTAGAGCGCGACGCTGCGCTCGCTGCGCCGCGCCTCGACGGCTTCGAGCGCCGCTTCGACGCCGTCCACGCGGTCGAAGAACGGCACCTCGACGGGCGTCGCGCCGACGCTCTGCACGATGCCGCGGATCAGCGGCCAGAACGGCGCGAGGATCAGCACCTCGTCGCCGCGCGCGGCGATCGAGCCCACGACGTTGGCGAGCCCGGCCGTCGCGCCGCCGGTGACGAGCACCTGGTCGCGCTCGCACGCGATCCCGTTGCGCGCGCGCAGCTTCTCGATGATCGCGTCGACGAGCTTTGCCTCGCCGCGGGTCGTCGTGTAGCGGTTGATGCCGGGATGCGCGGCCTGCGCGAGGTCCTGCATGCGGCCGCCCTCGAACGGGTCGCGCCAGGTGTCGCCAACGTGGAGCGGGTACACGGGACCCTTGCGCTGCGCGATGCGATCGCCGAGCGGCGAATAGACGGCGCCGGGCATCGCGGCGACGGCGGGAGCGAGTCGGGGCGGGCGCGGCATCATCCCACGGTACTAGAATGCGGCGCCGTCGACAGGGAGGAGCCGATGCAGATCCATGAGCTCGCGAGCGGACTCGAGTTTCCCGAGGGCCCCGTCTGGATGCCGGACGGGAGCATCGTGCTGGTGGAGATCAAGGGCGGGCGCGTGACGCGCGTTGCGCCGGATGGATCGAAGCGCACGATCGCAACGCCGGGCGGCGGGCCGAACGGCGCGGCGATCGGTCCCGACGGCGCGCTCTACGTCTGCAACAACGGCGGCTTCGAGTGGCACGACGTCGGCGGTCTCACGCTGCCCGGCGAGCAGCCCGCCGACTACAGCGGCGGTCGCATCGAGCGCATCGATCTCGCGACCGGCGCCGTCGAGGTGATCTACACCAGCTGCAACGGCAACGCCCTGCGCGGTCCCAACGATCTCGTCTTCGACACGCACGGCGGCTTCTGGTTCACCGACCACGGCAAGACGCGCAAGCGCGATCGCGATCGCGGCGGTCTCTACTGGGCGAAGCCGGACGGCTCGGAGATTCGCGAGGTGGTCTACCCGCTCGATTCGCCCAACGGCGTCGGTCTCTCGCCGGACGGGCGGCGCGTATACGTCGCGGAGACGTGGACGGGTCGCGTGTGGTGGTGGGAGGTCGCGGGGCCGGGCGAGGTGAAGCCCACCTTCGGTCTCGGCACGAGCGGCGGCACGCTGCTCGTCGGGTTGCCGCGCCTCCAACTGCTCGACTCGCTCGCCGTGGACGCGGGCGGGTACGTGTGCGTCGCGACGATCGGCAATGAGCCGGGCATCACGTCGATCTCACCCGACGGCGCCCAGGTCGAGAAGGTCGCGCTGCCCGACCCGCTCACCACCAACCTCTGCTTCGGCGGCCCCGACCTCCGCACCGCCTACGCCACCCTCTCCGGCACCGGCAAACTCGTCTCCTTCCCCTGGCCCCGCCCCGGCCTCCAGCTTTGGGGGCGTTCCTGAAGGCAACCAAGTCGACACGGCAGGAACGTCCCCAAGTCAACGGGGCGGGCGGTCGATGAACGGGCGTGGTGGACGGGCAGCGGAGACAGTGGTTGAACGGCATGGTGCGCGACTCGCTCGCGCCGACCGCGCTTGCCGCCACGCTGGTGATGGCGCTGCTCGCGATCACGCAGCCGTTGCTGGTGCTGCCCGAGTCGCGGCTCGTGATCACGCTGAGTTCGATTGCGACTTCGCTCACCCTCGCTGCGATCTGGCTCGTCGTGCGACGCTTCCCGCCGCCGACCCGCCTGGCGCACCCGATCGCAGCCGCGATGGCGCTGCTCGGCTATCTCAACACGGGCGTCTACTTCGCCGAGCTGCACGACCCCCGACACACCACGACGCTCATGCTCATCGTGATCGCGGCGGGCAGCGTGCTGCTCTCGCGGCGCTGGCTCGCCGCGCATCTGGGCGGTGCGCTCGCGATCTTCGCGGCCGCCGCGTGGAGCGCGCCCACCGACCCGATGTGGGCGCACTTCGGTGTGGCGATCGCCTTCGCGATGGTGATCGCTGCGCTCCTCCACGAGGTCCGCCTGCGCACGCTGCAACGGCTGCGCGCCAGTCTCGAAGAGTTGACCCACGAACTCGCGGAGCGCGGTCGCGCCGAGCAGGCGCTGCGCGCCAGCGAAACGCGCTTCCGTCAGATCTTCGAGCACGCGCCGGTGATGATGCACTCGATCGACCGCGAGGCGCGCATCGTCGCGGTCAACGACAAGTGGATCGCAGAGACCGGCTATACGCGCGACGACGTGATCGGTCGCGCCGTGACCGCCGTACTGACGCCCGAGTCCGCCGAGACGGTGGTGCGCGAGACGCTGCCGCGATTCTGGCGCGAGGGGGCGATCCAGGACGTTGCGGTGCGTCTGGTTCGCCGCGACGGATCGAGCTTCGACGTGCTGCTCGACGCAGCCCGCGTCGAGATGCAGGACGGCACGACTTCGAGCCTCACCGTTCTGCGCAACGAGTCGGTGCGCAAGCGCGCCGAGGCGGAGCGCGAGCGGCTGCGCCACCAGCTCTTCGAAGCCCGCAAACTCGAGAGTCTGGGTCTGCTCGCAGGCGGGATCGCCCACGATTTCAACAACCTGCTCGGCGCGATTCTCGGCAACGCGCATCTGACCCTCGAAGCGCTCGAAGCCGATCATCCCGAACGCCCGGCGATCGCCGAGATCCAGATCGCCGCCGAGCGCGGCGCGCTGCTCACGCGCCAGCTCCTTTCCTATGCCGGTCGTGCGCCCGCCGAGCGTGTCCCGGTCGATCTCTCGGAGCAGTCCCGCGAGGTGGCGGAGTTGCTGCGCCGCGTGCTGCCGCCCGAGGTCGTGCTGCGCTTCGACCTGGCCGACTCGTTGCCGGCCGTCGAAGTCGATCCGGGTCAGTTCCAGCAGGTGGTGATGAACCTGCTCCGCAATGCCGCCGACGCCGTCGGTCCGGCAGGCGGCGAGATCCTCGTGCGCACCAGCCTCGCGCGCCTCGAGCGGCCCGAGTTGGCGCATCTCGTGGTCGGCGCTGGCCTCGAGCCGGGCGTGTACGTGCGACTCGACATCAGCGACGACGGCTGCGGCATGGATCCCGAAACGCGCGAGCGCCTCTTCGACCCGTTCTACACCAGCAAGGGCAGCGGACACGGACTCGGTCTGCCTGTCGCGCTCGGCGTGGTGCGCGCACACGGGGGCGGCATCGCGCTCGAGTCCGAACCCGGCGTCGGCACCTGCTTCCGCGTGTATCTGCCGGCGTCGTCGCGGGCCGCCGAGCCGCGCCGCGACGACGACTCGCTCGTGCAGCGCGGAAGCGGACGTGTGCTGATTGCGGACGACGAGGACGCGGTGCGCCGCGTCGCGCGACGCATCCTCGAACGACAGGGCTACACGGTCACCGAGGCAACGGACGGCGGCGCCGCGATCGAGTGCGTGCGCGAAGCCGAAACACCATTTGCGGCGGCGCTGCTCGATCTGCGCATGCCGGGCGGCGGCGTCGAAACGGCCCGCGCGCTGCGCGAACTGGATCCCGAAATTCCGATCCTGCTCCAGAGCGGCTTCGACGCCGACGACGCCACCGGTCGCGTGGGCGTGGACGGTCCCACCGCCTTCCTCGCCAAGCCCTACTCGCCTCGCGCCATCGGCGAAGCGCTGCGCGCGCTGCTCGCGCGCTCGGAGCGCAAGCCAGGTCGCGATCGCTGACACTCAGCCCGGCGCGGTCGCGTCCTCGACGAGTCGCGCCCGCGCTTCTCATGCGCCGGCGCGCAATGGACCGGCCCGCGCGCTTGCGCGATGTTACCAGCATGGTCGATTTCGATTCGCTCGCACGCATGCTCACCGGCGGCGCACAGTCGCTCGGCGCGGGCTCGCGGGGCGAGGCGCGGCGTGTGCTCGACGTGCTGGTCGAGCGCGGCGACCTGTCGCGCGCCGAGGCCGACGAGATCGAGGCGGCCGTCGCCGACGCCGCCGAGACGCAGCGCCGCTGGGTCGACGAGAACCTGCTCTCGCCGCTCGGCCGTGCGCTGCGCGGGTTTGCGAAAACCGTCGCGCCCAGCGCCGGGAACGACGTCCTGCTCGATCGCCTCGCTGCGATCGAGGTCCGTCTCGAAGGCATCGAACGCGCGCTCGCGAAGCGCGACGACCCGAAGCGCTAGCCGTGCAGCTCGGCGCGCTCGTTCGCATCCCGCGCACCTTCAAGAACCTGGCGCGCCTGCGCGAGATCCTGGGTGTGATCGTCCAGTACGGCTTCGGCGATCTGGTCGCGCGGCTCGAACTGGAGAGCACGCTCGAGCTGGCGCGCAGTCTCGTGCGCTTCCGCCGCCAGCGCCGCGAACTGGTGCGCTACACGACCGAGGAGCGCATCCGGATGGCCTTCGAGGATCTGGGCCCCACCTTCGTGAAGCTCGGCCAGATCCTCGCGACGCGGCCCGACCTGATTCCGATGAGTCTCGTCATCGAGCTGCGCAAACTGCAAGACGCCGTGCCGCCGTTCGGCTCCGAGGCGGCGCGCAACCAGATCGAGAGCGCGCTCGGGCGTCCGATCGCCGAGCTGTTTGCCGAGTTCGACGACGCGCCGATCGCCGCGGCGTCGATCGCGCAGGTACACCGCGCGCGACTCTTCTCGGGCGAGGAAGTCGCCGTGAAGGTGCGGCGGCCCGGCCTCGAGCAGGTGATCGGCACCGACCTCGAGATCCTGCGCGGATTGGCGTCGCTGCTCGAAGAGAACGCGCCGGAGCTGCGCGCCTACGCCCCCGCGGAGATCGTCGAGGAGTTCGCCCGCGCCATCACGCTGGAGATCGACCTCTCGCATGAGGCGTCGAACATGCAGCGCTTCGCGCGCAATTTCGCGGACGATCCGCAGGTCCACGTGCCGAAGCTCTTCGAGGCGTACTCGAGTCCCGCCGTGTTGACGATGGAGTTCGTGCGCGGCATCAAGGCCAAGGACCTCGCCGGCCTCGACGCGGCGGGCATCGACCGCAAGAAACTGGCCGCCGGCGGCGTCGAGTTCTGCCTGCGCCAGGTCTTCGACCACGGCTTCTTCCACGCCGACCCGCATCCCGGCAATCTGTTCGTGTTGCCCGGTGAAGTGATCGCGCCGATCGACATGGGCATGATGGGCAGCCTCGAGCCCGAAATGATCGACGCGCTGCTCGAGCTGCTGGTGGGCATCCTACTGCGCGACGCCGAGAAGATCGCGCGTCTCTTCGCTCGGCTGGGTCTGATCGACGAGCGCGTCGACCGCGTGCGGCTGCGCCGCGACATCGCCGCGTTGCTCGAGCGCTATGCCGCGTTGCCGATCGGCGAGGTCGACGTCGCCGCGCTGATCGGCAATCTCTTCGAAGTGTTGCAGCGTCACCGCGTGCGCGTGCCGCCGGAGCTGCTGCTGATGGGCAAGGCGCTCGCGACCGTCGACGGCATGGCGCGCGACCTCGACCCGACGCTCGACCCGATCGAAGCGGTGCGTCCCTACGTGCTGAAGACCTGGCTCCGCCGCCTCGCCGATCCGCGCTTCCTCGCCCGCGACTGGATCCGCGCCGCGAGCGACTTCGTCGAAACCGCGACGACGCTGCCGGGCGACCTGCGCGCCATCGTGCGCGATCTGCGCCGCGGCGAACTGCGACTCGCGACGCGCCACGAAGGTCTCGAAACGCTGCTCCGCGAGCAGGCGCGCAGCGCCAATCGCAGTCTGCTCGCGTTGCTCGTCGCCGCCACCACGGTGACCGCCTGGCTGGGAATCGCCGGCCTCGGACTCGCGGGCTCGGGCTTCTGGGTGCTGGCCTACGGAGTGCTGCGCTCGGGGCGGTTCTAGCGGGCGATGCCGCGCGTCGAACCTTGTCCGCATCGCCCGCCGTGTCCCGGCTGCCCGCGCTACGGCGAAGCGGGCATCGCGCCCGCCGCGCGCGCGGTGTTGGATGCGATCGCGCGGCAGTCGGGACTCGCGCCGCCGATCGTCATCGAGGGCACACCCCTCGGATATCGCCACCGCGCGCGGCTGATGGTGCGGGGTCGCGCGGGCTCGCCGAAACTCGGGATCTTCCAGGCGGGCACGCACGACGTCGTGGACATCCCTCGGTGTCGCGTGCATCACCCGCTCGTGAACGAGGTGGGCGCGGCGCTGCGCGAAGCGATCCGCGCGACGGGCACGCGACCCTACGCGGAGCGAAGCCACACGGGCGCGTTGCGCGCGGTGCAGATCGTCGTCGAGCGCGCCAGCCAGACTGCGCAGCTGGTGCTGGTCGGCAACGCGGCGACGCCCGAACCGCTCGCCGCGCTGGCGGGTGTCCTCGCCGACGGACTCGGCGCGCGCCTGCACAGCCTCTGGTGGAACGGCAACCCCGTTCGCACCAACACCATTCTAGGTCCCAATTGGCAGCATCTTCGCGGACCCGATGCGGTGCGCGAGTCGGTGCGTGGAGCGGACGTCTTCTTTCCGCCGGGCGCGTTCGGACAAAGTCACCTGGAGCTGGCCGACGCACTGGTGGCGCGCATCCACGCCCAGGTGCCGGATGGCGCGCGCGTGGCCGAGTACTACGCCGGCTGCGGCCCGATCGGGCTCGGACTCTTGCGCCGCGCGGCGCGCGTGGTGTTCGTCGAGAGCGCGCCCGACGCCGTGCGTGGCCTCGCGATGGGCATCGCGGCGCGGCCCGAGCGCGAGCAGCTGCGCGCCGCCGTCGTCGCGGGGAGCGCGGGGGAAGCGCTCGAAGCGCGCGACGGCGCGCACGTCGTGATCGTCGATCCGCCGCGCCGCGGCCTCGACGCGCCGCTGGCGGCGCGGCTCGCCGCCGAGCCGCCGCCGCTGCTGATCTACGTGAGTTGCGACGTGCCGTCGTTCCGCCGCGATGCCGAGCAGCTCGCCGGCGGCGGTCGCGTGCGGCTCGCTGCGCTCGAGGCGTGGTCGCTGTTTCCGAACACCGAGCACGTCGAGACGCTCGCGCGCTTCGAGCGGGTCTGAACGCGGAGGCTGGCTCGGCGCGGTGCTCGTCGCGCCGGCTCGCGGATTCGTGATGGGGGTGGAATTCGCGAGCGGAGCGCATCCCACCGGTCGAGCGAAGCTGCCGGCTACTCGGCGCTCTCGTCTCCGTGCTCATGCCCATGTTCGTGCTCTGCGAGCGCGTCGTTGCGCACGGGCGGGAGCGAGTGCAGGTACGCCGCGATCGCCTGGAGATCCGACTCGGGTAGGTGCCCGTAGCCGTGCTCGATCACTTCCTTCATCAGGCCCTCGGTGTCGTCACCGTCGGGGAGTTGCCCGGTCTTGAGAAACCAGGCGATGTCGGTCTTCGTCCACAGACCGATGCCGGTGTCGGCATCCGGTGTCAGGTTCGGGGCGAGTTCCCCTTCGGGTCCGTCCTTCGAACCGGCGAGCCAGCGGCTGCGATCGAGCGCGCCGGGCAACGTGCGCGGCGTGTGGCACTCGCCGCAGTGCGCGACCGCCTCGACCAGGTAGGCGCCGCGGTTCCACTCGGGTGTGCGCGCGGGATCCGGCGCGAAGCGCCGCGGCTCGAAGAACATCCAGCGCCACGCCGAAGCGGCGATGCGCCAGGAGAACGGCGGCCAGGCATCGTGCGGCCGGTTCTCGCGCCGCACCGGCGCGAGCGAGAACAGGTACGCCTTCATCGCGAGTACGTCCTCGTCGCCCATCCCGGTGAACGACGGGTACGGAAAGACCGGGAAGTAGGCGTGGCCATCGGGCGCGAGCCCTTCGCGCATCGCGCGCACGAATTCGGAGTCGCTCCAGCGCCCGATGCCGGTCTCGGGATCGGGCGTGATGTTGGTGCTGTAGAAGACGCCGAACGGTGTCTTCATCGCGCGACCGCCGGCGAGCGGCCCGCCGCCGCCCTTCACGTCGCTGTGGCAGGTGCAGCCGCCAGCGGCTTCGAGGACGGCGCGACCGCGCTGGGCCGCGCCGTCCCCGGCACGAGCGCTCGCTGCCGCGAGCAGTGCAGCGATCGCCGCAGTGAGCGCGGCGATCCCGGCGCTGCGCGCGCGCTTCACTCGCCGCCACCACCCTTGCGCTTGAACGACTCTTCCTTCGGCTTGCGGAAGTTGTCGTGACAGCCGCCGCAGGCCTTGCCGGTGGCCTTCATCTGCACGCCGAGCGCGGCGGGATCCGACGTCTTCGCCACTTCGACCAGCTTCGCCGTCTCGGTCTCGAACGCCTTCGTCTTTTCCTTGAACTCGTCCGCCTTCGCCCAGATCGCGGGCTCGGCGTCGGTTTGGCCTGCGGTCACCTTCCGCTCGAACGCCGTGCTGACCAGCTTCGCGTGCGCGGCCAGACTTTCCGCGTGGACGACCAGGTTGCCGGTGAGCGGCAGCCCGTACTTCATGATGTTCGAGATCGAGGCCATGTCGCCGCCGACCGACTCCATCAGGCTCTGGCGATACTTGATGGCGCCTTCGTCCGCCTTCGCGGCGTCCTGCGCCGAGGCGGCGCCCGCGACGCCGATTGCAGTCACCAGCAACGCTGCTGCGATTCCCGTCGTGAGAGCGATCCGAATCGAGTGCATGCATTCCCTCCTGGATTGAGCCGGCGCTGGCCGGCGCGCCGCGAGGCTAGCAGCGCGGTGAGAAGCGGTGGGTGATCAGGAAGTCTCAGATCCGCGCCGCTGCGCGGATGTCTGCACAGACGAGGATTCGCAAGGTCTGGGACGCGCGTCAGCGGGAGAGGATTCCCGACTCCGCGAGCGCCTGCTCGAGCAGCTCGGCAAGCTCGAGGGTCGCCGGCCAATGGCGAAGTTGAGCGAGGTCGAGCCGCTCGGCCTGAACCTCGAGCGCGCCCAGTACGTCGCGCCACTGCCGGTCCGAGACGCCACCCCCCTGTCGGTACCAGTCGAGCTTGCGAAGGATCAGATCTTCCGGGCTCGACACGATGACGCGGCGGCCCGATCCCTCCAGCGCCGGCGATGGACGACTCCCTTCGAGCTGCGCGCGGTCGAACGGCACTCAGTACCTCTGCTTCTCCGGGTCCCACCCGAAGACGCGGATCATCGTATCGCGGTCGAGGCGCAGCGCGCCGAGTCGCAGCTCGATCTCGCGCCCGGTTGCGTTCGGGTGGCGTTCGCGGATCCCTGCGCGCGCCAGCTCTTCGGCGGCGAGCGTGAGTTGCGACACGATTGCCAACTTTCGAGCGGGGTTCATCGCACGCCACGCCTCGATCTGGCGCCGCTCGATCTCGGCCGAGGTGTCTCGTGATTGGGCGCGAGCCGGCATGCGGGAGCAGGGTACCCGTAGGGGCCGCGGTGCGGAACCCCGGAGCAGGTGGAACGATGCCTGCTCGGGCTGGCCGGCGCCTCGTGTACACGGCGTGTGTATTGTCGCAACCGTTGGCTCGCGCTCCCAGGTAGGACTCGTCATGGGGCTCATTCTCGGACGAAACGAACCCGAGTCCGGACAGCGCGATCCGCCAGCGCGAGGTTCGCGCCTGCTCGCGTAGCGGCGCGTTGACGTATCATGCGCCGGCCGGCGCGCAGCGCGCTCTCGCGCGACACCCCGGAATGGCGATCGAGATCCCCGTCGAGCAACTGCGCTCGCGAATTCGAGGAGGAAACCCTTGCTCCGCTCGATCGTGCTGTTCGTCTCCGTTTTCGCCGCACTCGAAGCGGGCGCGGCCACCTTCGCCGTCAATTCCACCAGCGACCAGACCGACGCGGTGCCGGGCAACGGCGTTTGTTCATGGATGGCCGGCCTCTGCACGCTGCGCGCAGCGATCCAGGAGGCGAACGCGTTCCCGGGCGCCGACGTCATCCAGATCCCGGCGGGCACCTTCACGCTCTCGATCGCCGGCGCCGGCGAGGAGAACGCCGCCAGCGGCGACCTCGACATCCGCGACGACGTGACCCTCGAGGGCGCCGGCGCGGGAGTGACGATCCTCGACGGCGCCGCGATCGACCGCGTGCTGCACGTGCAGCCGATGAATCTCGCAACGCTCTCCGTCACGATTCGCGACGTGACGATCCGCAACGGCGCCACGACGGAACTTCCGGGCGCCGGGATCCTGCATGGC
This sequence comes from Deltaproteobacteria bacterium, assembly GCA_018262315.1. GTDB lineage: Bacteria > Myxococcota_A > UBA9160 > UBA9160 > PR03 > PR03. The sequence continues at coordinate 13,350 of JAGSPS010000113.1, forward strand.
GACGAGGGGACGCTGCTGGTCGAAGACTCGACCGTGAGCGGCAACCACGTCTCGGGCTCCACCTCCAGCGCGATCGGGGGCGGCATCTCGTCCAATGGTCTCGGGAGCCTAACGATCCGGCGCTCGCTGCTGACAGGCAACGGCGCCGCTCGGGGCGCTGCCGTCTTCCACAACGGTCCGCTCTCGCTGGCCGACTCGGTGCTCAGTTCCAACACGGCCATCGGGAGCGCCGCGATCGACTCCTACGCCAGCGTTCTGATCGAGCGCTGCGCCTTCCACGGCAATACCGGCTCGGTACTCCATGTGGATGGCGGATCCATCTCGAACTCGACCGTGAGCGGCAACGACAGCGGCTTCGGCGGGACGATCACCGCATACGCATCGGGAATCACAATCGAGAGCAGCACGATCGCCGGGAACACTGCGGGCCGCGCGCTGTACGCGCTCGGGCCGATCACCCTGCTGAACGACGTGCTCGCCGGCGCCAGCGGCGGGCCAGAGTGCGAGATCAACGGCGGCTCGATCGTCTCGCTCGGCCACAACCTCGACGACGACGGCACCTGCGCGGGCAGCGGTCCCGGCGACATTCCTTCGCGCAATCCGCAGCTCGGGCCGCTCGCGAATAACGGCGGGCCGACCCCCACGATGCTGCCGGCGCCGGGGAGTCGGCTCGCCAACGCCGGCGACGATGCGAGTTGCCCGGCCGCCGACCAGCGCGGCTTCGCGCGCAACCTGGGGCCCGACAACGCGTGCGACATCGGCGCGGTCGAGTTCTCGGTGCCCGAGCCCGCCGCGGCGGCGCTCGGCGCCACGGCGCTGCTGTCGCTCGGGATGCTGTGCCGCCGCCAGCGATGAGCGAGCCGACCGCCGCGACCGCGCCGCGCTGCGGTCG
>JAGSPS010000114.1 GCA_018262315.1 Deltaproteobacteria bacterium
ACCTACGGCCAACTCCATCGCGACGTCTGCAAGTTCGCGAACGTGCTGAAGGGTCTCGGCGTGCAGAAGGGCGACCGCGTCGCGATCTACATGCCGCTCATCCCCGAAGCGGCGATCGCGATGCTCGCCTGCACGCGTATCGGCGCTCCGCACAGCGTGGTGTTTGGCGGCTTCTCGGCCGATGCACTGCGCGACCGCATCCTCGACGCCGGCGCGAAGGTGGTGGTGACGGCGGACGGCGGCTACCGGCGCGGCGCTCCGCTCGCGCTGAAACAGTCCGTCGATACGGCGCTCGAGGGCTGCCCGGGCGTCGAGAGCGTCGTCGTCGTACAGCGCACTGGCCAGGAAGTCGCGATGAAACCCGGCCGCGACCATTGGTGGCATGCGCTGATGCCGACGGTCTCGGCGGAGTGTCCGCCCGCGAAACTCGATTCCGAACACCCGCTCTTCATTCTCTACACCAGCGGCACCACGGGAAATCCCAAGGGCATCCTGCACACCACGGGCGGCTATCTCACCCACGTCACGGCGACTTCCCACGCGATCTTCGATCTGAAAGACGAGGACATCTTCTGGTGTACGGCCGACATCGGCTGGATCACCGGTCACTCCTACATCGTCTATGGGCCGCTCGCGAACGGCGCCACCGTCTTCCTGTACGAAGGCGTGCCGATGCACCCCGGCCCCGACCGCTGGTGGTCGCTGATCGAGAAGTGGCGCGTGACGATTCTCTACACCGCTCCGACGGCGATCCGCACCTTCATCCGGCTCGGTGAGGAACACCCGAAGAAGCACGACCTCTCTTCGCTGCGCCTGCTCGGCAGCGTCGGCGAGCCGATCAATCCCGAGGCGTGGATCTGGTACCAGCACGTGATCGGCGGCGGGCGCTGCCCGATCGTCGACACCTGGTGGCAGACCGAGACGGGCGGAATCATGATCACGCCGCTGCCCGCCGCGGTGGCCACGCGGCCCGGCTCGGCGACACTGCCCTTCCCCGGCATCGACGCCACGGTGATCGATGCGGACGGCGTCGCGGTGAAGCCGCCGAACGGCGGCTTCCTCGCCGTGCGCAAGCCGTGGCCCGGCATGCTGCGCGGCATCTGGGGCGACCCGCAGCGCTACGAAGAGACCTACTGGAGCAAGTGGAAGAATCTCTACTTCGCGGGCGACGGCGCCCATCGCGACACGCGCGGCTACTTCTGGATCATGGGCCGCATCGACGACGTGATGAACGTCTCGGGCCACCGCATCGGCACGATGGAAGTGGAGAGCGCGATCGCGTCACACGGTCGGGTGGCGGAAGCCGCCGTCGTCGGGCGGCCCGACGACCTCACCGGCACCGCGATCGTCGCGTTCGTGACGCCGCGCGCCGGCGCGGCGGCAGGAACGGAGCTGGCCGACGAGATCCGCGCCGAAGTCGCGAAGCACATCGGCGCGATCGCCAAACCGGCCGACGTGCACTTCACCGACGCGCTGCCGAAGACGCGGTCGGGCAAGATCATGCGCCGCCTGCTCCGCGACATCGCGGCCGGCAGGGAAACCGTGGGCGACACGACCACGCTCGAGGACTACAGCGTGATCGCGAAGCTGCGCGACTCGGAGGAGTGATCACGAGACGGTCCAGCCAGCTCGCGCTGGGCTCGTCTCTCGGATGCCAACGCGTGAGGCGCGGGGGCGTGGCGTTCGTCCGAAACGTCCTCGGCGGAGGCGGCTCGGCAGCTTCGCGGCGAGCGCTTGTAACCGCCTGCGGATTGTTTCGGCCGAACGCCCCGCCCCCGCTACTTGCAATCGTTCTAGGACTTCCGTTCATGAGAGAAAGACGAGAAGCCAGCGCGGGCGGGGGACTCGGCCGAAACCCGCGAAGCCCTCTGGTCATCGGGCCGGCAGGCGGCCTGCCAACTCTCGTTGCGAAGCCGCCGATCCCCGTCCGCCGAGGACGTTTCGGACGAGTCCACCGCCCGCGCGCCTCGCAGCAACGAAGAAAAGCAGCTGCGCATCGGCCCAGGCTCAACGGCTCGTCCTGCGTCGGACTCCTAGCCGCGCGCCACCTCGATCGGCGCGGCGAGCGGAACGCCCGGCGGGTTGCTCGAACGACCGCCGACCCGCCAGCGCCCGTCGCCGCCGCGCGTCACCACGATCGCCTCGCCGAGGGCGGGATGCTCGCGCTCGGGGAGCTCGCCGCCGAGCAGCTCGACGATCGCGCGGATGACGCCCTTATGGACCACCAGCAGCGCGCCGGTCGCATTGCTCGCGAGCACGCGATCGAGGCCGCGCCGCACGCGGCTGCGGAACGCTGCGCGCGGCTCGCCGCCCGGGTACTCGAAGTCGGGCGCGAGATCGCGCCACTGCTGGAACAACACCGGGTCCGCGCTCTCGATCTCGGGGAGCGAGCGCCCTTCCCAGCGGCCGAAGTCGATCTCGCGAAAGTCCGGCTCGAGCCGCAGCGGCGCCCCGCCCGTCAGCACTGCCGCCGACTGGAACGCGCGCAGCGCCGGACTCGACACCACGAGGTCCACGACCTGGCCTGCCAGCGCAGCACGCGCGCGCTGCATCTGGTCGCGACCGTGCGCCGTGAGCGACGGGTCGCCGCTGCCGATCAGGCGCTCGCCCGAGTGGCCGTCCGTCTCGCCGTGTCGGACCAGTACCAGGCGTCGCAGCGAACTCATGGGGTACTCCTCGGGAAGCGCGCAGCATGAAAGACCCCTACGGCGCCGTCAACGCCCGCGCGCGGCCGTCCCGGTCTGCACGGGAGGATTCGCGAGAGGAGTCCTAGACTGCGCGCGCTACGGGGAGTGGGGGGAAGATCCGATGAGTCGATCCGCATTCGGGGTCGTCGTCCTGCTGCTCGCGGCGGGTGCGGCGCTCGCCGTCGGGATGGCCCGCTGTGAGGGAACGCCGCCGACCATCGAGACGGCGAGCCCGCTCGCCGTCGGCGCCGACGCGCGCACCGTGACGGTCGAGATCGCCGACAGCGGCGCCGGTGTGCGCAGCTTGCGCGCGACCCTCGTCCATGCCGGAGGCGAAGCGCCGCTCAGCGAGCGCGAGTTCGCCGGCAGCCTGCTGCCCTTCCTCGGCACGCACTCCGGGCGGGAGCGCGTCGATCTCGCGATCGACGCGAAGGCCCTCGGCCTCGCGAGCGGCGACGCGAAACTGCGACTTGCCGCGCGCGATCTCTCCTGGCGCGACTTCGGCCGCGGCAACGAAGCGATCGTCGAAGTGCCGGTGTCGATCGACTATCGCCCGCCGACGCTCAGTCTCGCGCCCGGCATCATCTATGCGAAGCGCGCCGGATCGGTCGCGCTCAGCTACGACGTCTCCGACGACACCGAACGCGACGGCGTCGAGGTGGGCGAGCACTTCTACCCGAGCATTCCGGTGAGCGGCGAAGGGGTGCCGGCGGGCCGCCGCTTCGCACTGTTTCCGCTCGCGCAGGAACTCCCGAGCGACGTGAAGATCGCCGTCGTCGCCGTCGACCATGCGGGCAATCGCAGTTCGCGCACGCCCCAGATCAACATCAAGGACCGCATCTACCCGAACGAATCGATCGTGCTCTCGCAGGGTTTCCTCGACCACAAGATTGCCGACCTGGCCGGCGCCACGGGCGTCAACGACAGCGACAAGTTGAAGGCGTTCCAGGAGATCAACACACGGATCCGGCGCGAGAACGAGGAGAAGATCCGCGCCGTCACCGCCGAGTCGGCGCCCGAGCTGCTCTTCACGGAAGCGTTCGCGCAGATGCCCGACTCGCAGGTCCGAAGCGCGTTCGCCGAACGGCGGTCGTACCTGCTCGACGGCCAGAAGGTCTCCGAGTCGATCCACTATGGCTACGACCTGGCGTCGCTCGCCGGCGCGCCGGTTCCCGCGTCGAACGCGGGGCGCGTGCTCTTCGCCGACGAACTCGGCATCTACGGCAACTGCGTGATCCTCGACCATGGTCTCGGGCTCCACTCGCTGTACGGACACCTCTCCAACATCGACGTCAAGGCAGGCGACAGCGTCGAGAAGGGCCAGACCCTCGGGCAGTCCGGGCAGACCGGCCTCGCGGGCGGCGACCACCTGCACTTCGCGATCCTGCTGCGCGGTGTCTACGTCGACCCGGTCGAATGGTGGGATCCCAAGTGGGTGCGCGAGCACGCCCTCGGCCCGCTCGCGGCGGCGCGCAAGTAACGCGCCGCAGCGAGGCGCGGCGCGCACTGCTCGCGTGGTATCGCGCCGAACGACGCGACCTACCGTGGCGTGGAACCCGGGATCCGTATGCGATCTGGGTGTCCGAGACGATGCTCCAGCAGACGCGCGTCGAAGCGGTGATCCCCTACTACGAGCGCTTCCTGGCCCGCTTCCCCGACGTCGGCACGCTCGCCAGCGCCGATCTCGACGACGTGCTCTCGCTTTGGGCGGGCCTCGGTTACTACTCGCGCGCGCGCAACCTGAAGCGCGCCGCGGAGCAGCTGGTGACGCGCTTCGCCGGCCGCCTGCCCGACGGCGTCGAGATGCTGCGCGAGCTGCCGGGCGTGGGGCGCTACACGGCCGGCGCGATCGCCTCGATCGCCTTCGACCACCCCGCGCCGATCGTCGACGGCAACGTCGCGCGCGTGCTGGCGCGACTCGTCGGCCTGCGCGAGCCGATCGAGAGCAGCGCCGTGAAGGCGCGCCTGTGGGAAGAAGCCGAGCGGCTCGCCGACGGCCCGGCCCCCGGCGATCTCAACCAGGCGCTGATGGAACTGGGTGCGCGCATCTGCATTCCGCGCACGCCGCGCTGCGATCTCTGTCCCGTGTCACGCTTCTGCGACGCGCGCGCCGTGGGCGACGCCGCGTCGCTGCCGGTGCGCGCGCCGAAGCGCGCGCCGAAGATCGTGTACGCCGTTGCGGCGCTGGTGCTGCGCGGCGGCAAGGCGCTCGCGGTGCAACGACCTGCGAAGGGCCTGCTCGGCGGACTCTGGGAGCTTCCCGGCGGCGAGGTCGGTGCGCGTGAGCGCGGCGCCGCCGTCCTCGCGCGCGTGCTGCGCGAACGCACTGGTCTCGGCGTTGCGTCGATCGCGCGAACCGGCGCCTTCGACTACGCCTTCACGCATCGCGCGCTGCGCACGGCCGTGTACCGCTGCGAAGCCGCGAGCGGCCGCGTTCGGCTCGACGGCTGGGATCGCCATCGCTGGGTCGCTCCCGAGTCGTTTGCGGAACTGCCACTCGCAGCCGTGTCGAAGCGCGCGCTCGCAATCGCCTGCGACAGCGATGGGTGAGTTCGAACTCGATGTGCGCGCCGGCGGGGCCGTCGACGGCTGGGCGACCGGCTTCGACCGCCGCCGCCTGCGCGATCTGCGCCGCGGCGAGATCGAACCCGACGTCGAGATCGATCTGCACGGCATGACGCGCGCAGAAGCGCATCGCGCACTCGCCGACGCGCTGCGCGACGCGATCGCGAAGGGATTGCGCTGCGTGCTCGTCGTGCACGGACGCGGCACGCGTTCGACGGCGGGCCCGGTCCTGCGCGATGCGCTGCCCGAGTGGCTCGCCGAAGCGCCGCACGGAGCCAGGGTGCTGGCCTTTGCTGCGGGAGAAGAACAGCGCGGCGGCGCCAGCTACGTGCTGCTGCGCCGGGCGCGCTAGCAGGTTGCTGACGAACGTCGGACCGAGCCGAGCGCGGAGATTCGGGCCGAGCCCGATGACTCAGAGGGCTCCGCGGAGAGGCGCGGAAGCGCAGCCGTAACAAGGCTACGGCGAGCTTCCGCAACGAAGAGATCGGCCCGAAGATCCGTGCACGGCGACGGGAGAGGTTTGTCAGCAGCCTGCTAAGGTCGGGCGCATGTCGAGCAGCTTCGGACAGGCCTTCCGCATCACCAGCTTCGGCGAGTCGCACGGGGGCGGTGTCGGCGTCGTGGTCGACGGTTGCCCGCCGCGCCTCGCGCTCTCGCTCGAAGAGATCCAGCGCGACCTCGACCGCCGCCGGCCCGGCCAGAGCCACCTCACGACGCCGCGCGACGAGGCCGACCGCGCCGAGATCCTCTCCGGTGTCTTCGAGGGACACACGCTCGGCACGCCGATCGCGATCCTGGTGCGCAACCAGGACGCGCGGCCGCAGGCCTACGAGCACATGAAGGACGTGTTCCGCCCGTCGCATGCGGACTACACCTACGAGGCGAAGTACGGCATCCGCAACTGGCAGGGCGGCGGGCGCGCCAGCGCGCGCGAGACGATCGGGCGCGTCGCGGCCGGTGCCGTCGCGCGCAAGCTGCTCGCGTCGCAATGCGGCGTCGAAGTACTCGCGTGGGTTTCGCGCGTGCACGAGATCGAAGCGAAGGTGGACGCGGCGTCCGTGACGCTCGCACGGGTCGAAGCGAACGCGGTGCGCTGTCCCGATCCGCAGGCCGCCGCCGAGATGGAACGCCGGATCGACGCCGCGCGGCGGCGCGGCGATTCGCTCGGCGGCGTCGTCGAATGCGTGGCGCGCGGCGTGCCGCCGGGTCTCGGCGCGCCGGTCTTCGACAAGCTCGAAGCCGAGCTCGCGAAGGCGCTGATGTCGCTGCCCGCGTCGAAGGGCTTCGAGATCGGCAGCGGCTTCGCCGGCACGCGTCTCACCGGCATCGAGCACAACGATCCCTTCGTGCCGGGTCCCGACGGCCGGCCTCGCACGCGCAGCAATCGCTCGGGCGGCGTGCAGGGCGGCATCACGAACGGCGAGGACGTCGTCGTGCGCGTCGCCTTCAAGCCGACCGCGACGGTCCGGCTCGCGCAGGATACGGTCGACCGCGACGGCAAGGCCGTGACGCTCGCCGCGCAGGGCCGCCACGATCCCTGCGTGCTGCCGCGCGCGGTTCCGATCGTCGAAGCGATGGTGTTGCTCGTGCTTGCAGATCAGTGGCTGCGCCAGCGCGCAGTGGAGGCGATTCCGCGATGAAGGCAGCCGTCTACTACAAGACCGGTCTCCCCGAGGTGCTGCAATACGAGGATGTCCCCGATCCCCGGTGCGCACCGGGCGGCGTGCTGATCCGGGTCGAAGCGATCTCGGTCGAGGGCGGCGACGTCGGCAACCGCGCGCGCGGCGAGATGCCGAAAGTGCCGCACATCGTCGGCTATCAGTGCGCCGGGACGATCATCGAAGTCGGCGCGAGCGTGCGCAATCGCAAGGTCGGCGAGCGCGTCGTCGCGATGATGATGCACGGCTCGCATGCGGAACTCGCCGCGACGGCGGCGGGCTTCACGTTCGCGGTGCCCGAAGGCCTCGCGGCCGAAGTCGCGGCTTGTGTGCCGATCCCGTTCGGCACGGCCGACGATTGCCTCTTCGAGTTCGGCCGGCTCCAGAGGGGCGAGACGGTGCTGATCCAGGCAGGCGCGGGAGGCGTGGGGCTCGCGGCGATCCAGCTGGCGAAGCGAGCCGGCGCGACGGTGATCGCCACCGCGTCGAACGAGAAGAAGCTGGCGCGGCTGCGCGACGAGTTCGGCCTCGACTACGGCATCGACTATCACGCGCGCAAGTTCTTCGATGCAGTCCAGGAGATCACCATGGGTCGCGGCTGCAACCTCGTGGTGGACTCGGTGGGCGGCGCCACCTTGCAGTGGAGCCTCGAGTGCCTCGCCTACCGAGGGCGCTGCATCACGGTGGGCAACGCGAGTCGCGACGACACGCGGCCCGACTTGCGCTCGCTGGCCGCGGGCAACCGCTCGCTCACGGGCGTCTTCCTCGGCGCCGAGATGGCGTTCAACCAGGCGCGCGTGCGCCCGATGATCGAGCGGCACCTGCAGGACGTCGCGACAGGCGCGCTGCGCGTCGTGATCGACCGCCGCTTCCCGCTCGCCGAAGCGGCCGCGGCGCACGCGCACATCGAGAGCCGCAACGCCTTCGGCCGCGTCGTGCTGATTCCCTGAGCGATCGCGACCAACAGCTTGCTAACGCCGGAAACCGCGCAGCGGAATCGGCGCGAGCGCGATCACCAGTGCGGCCGCGACGAAGAGCCCGCGGTAGGCCGCCGTCGCGTCGATGCCCGCGGCGATCAAGCGGTCGAGCGCGATGCCGGCCAGCAGCGGCGCGGCGCCGTACGCGAGGTTCGCCGTGACGTCGGCGACGACCAGCATCGGTGTCGCCTCGTGAGCGGGCGCGATGCGGAACAGCACGTGCGTGTCCGCGACGCCAAATCCCGCGGCCAGCGCCACGAACACGAAGAAGAACCCGATCATCGCGAGCAGCGACGCGCGCGGTCCCACGACCGCGAGGCCGAGCAACAGCGCCGACGAGGCGAGCGCCGTCACCTGGAACACCGGTGCGGCACCGACGCGGTCGACGATGCGGCCCCACGCGTAGAGCGACGCGAAGCCTCCCGCGAACGACGCGACCGTCGTGAGTACGACGTCCGCGTCGGAGAGCCCCATCGAGCGCCGCATCATCACGACCACGAACGGCAGCACCGCGCGGCGCGGCGCGCCACACAGGATCATGCCGGCGAGGTAGCGGCGCAGCGGGACGCGATCGCGCACGATCGCCACGAGGTCGCGAAGCCGCATGCTCTCTCCCGGCTGGATCACCGACGCATCGGGCAGGCGCGCGATCAGGGCGATGCGCAGCACGCCCGCGGCCGTCGCAACGGCAAAGAGCGGGCCAAACGAGCCCGGATGGGCGGCGAGCCACTGCTGCGCGCCGAGGAAGAACGCGATCAGCGTCAGGTGCCAGCCGGTGCGCAGCACGCCGAAGAATTCGCCGATCCGATCCGGCTCGACGTAGCTGCGCAACAGCGGAAACCAGACCGTCTGCGAGATCACGATCCCGACGGCGGTCAGCCAGAGACTGGTGAGCGCGACGGCGAGCGCCAGATCGCCGCCCCATCCCTGGAGCGTCCCGTACGCGATCAGCGGCAAGCCGCCCAGTACTGCGAGAACCTGACCGCCGATCAGGATCGGTCGTTTGCGCAATCTTCCGACCGCACGCAGTGTCGGCAACTGGATCAGTTGGGAGATCGGCTCGAAGGCGCGCTGGAGTCCGATCCAGGCTTCGCTCGCACCGAGACCGACGAGCGCCAGCGTGGGGAGCTGGTCGGTGAAGACGTTGCGGTGGGTCATCCCGGCCGGATGGCGGGTGGGGTCGAGCGGGTTCGGGCTCGGCTGCTGTTGCATGGGCGGAAGTGCGGGCGGCATCGTCGAGCGAGCACGGTAGCGGCCGCGGTGCGAGCCGGCGCCCGTCTTCTCTTCTACGGCAGCAGTACGAAGCCCGTCACGGCCGCAATGCCTGCGGCCAGCAGCGCGAGCGCAGCCGACAGCGCATGTGCATCGAGCGCGCGACGGCGGCCGCGTTCGAGTCGTCGCCCGAGCCACGCGGTCACCAGGAAGAGCACGAGCGCCAACGTCGCGAACCACGCGTGCGCGGTCTCGAACGGTTCGCGATCGCGCAGCAGCGCCATCGAAAGCGGCCCGCCCGCCGCACCGAGTGCGACCAGCACGACTGCGAGCTTGGCGCGACGCAGGTGACGGCCGCGTTCGGCGGGGTCGCGCCGCGCGCCGAGTCGCCGAGCGCGCCGCATCCGCAGGCCCGAACGCGCCGCGAGCGCGGCGCTCGCGAGCGCCGCGCTCATCCACAGCGGGTGGCCGTAGGCCAGCGCGCGGGTGAGCGCGTCGTGCGACGCCGGGTCGCTCACTCCACCTTGTGGACGGCTTCGGCCGGCAGTCGCGTGAGCAGTGCGTCGAGCGCGCGCTCGAGGTAGTCGGCGTCGCGCGACTCGAGCGTCAGCAGCACGTGGTATTCGCTCTCGTGGATGCGCGGATACGAACCGAGCATCAGCTCCGGGTAGGCCTCGAGCACCGCGTTCAAGTGGTCGGCGATGTCGCTCTCGCGGCTGCGCACGTAGACGCGTCGCAGCACGAAGGGCACACCCTGGAAACGCGACCGGATCGAGTCGAACTTCTTCTGCAGCAGTTCCGGAATGCCCGGGAAGACATGGACATTGCCGATCACGACCACCGGGAACCACAGGTCGCCAGCGTCGATCAAGAGCGCACCCGCCGGCAGCGACGCCATCTTGCGCTGGCTCGCGTTCGCCGGCTCACCTACGGCGCGCTCGATGCGCGCGACCACCGCATCGTTGACCTCGATCGCAACACCGAAGGCCTTCGCGACGCCGTCCATCGTGAGGTCATCGTGGGTCGGGCCGACGCCGCCCGAGGTGAAGACGAAGTCGTGGGCGTCGCTCGCGGCGCGCACCTCGCGCGCAATCGTGTCGATCTCGTCGGGAATCACGACGACGCGCCGTACGTCGACGCCGAGCCCACGCAGCTCGCGACAGAGATACGGCGAGTTCGTGTCCACCACCTTGCCGGAGAGGATCTCGTTGCCAATCACGACGATCGCGGCGCTGGCCATGATCCGCGAGCTTAGGAGAGCGCCCGCAGGCCGCCCAGAGGACTGAGGTTCGGCGTGGGGCGCGCGGTATGCTGCGCGCGTGCATCGCGTCCGTTTCACGCCCTCGGGTCTCGAAGTCGACGCGCCCCGGGGGACCACGGTTCTCGACGCGGCCATCGCTGCGGGCCTGCCGATCGCGCGCAGTTGTGGCGCAGAGGGCGTGTGCGCGAAGTGTGCGGTCTGCGTCGTCGAAGGCGGCGAACATCTCTCGCCCGAAGCGGCGGACGAGACACGCATCAAGCGCCGCAATCGCGTCGACGCGGTGCTGCGGCTCGCCTGTCGCGCGAGGATCCACGGGGACGTCACGGTCACCGCGTCGTACTGGTAGAGCCCGCACGGCTGTTTCCGCGAGAGGTCGCGATGAACTCGAAGACGCCGCGGAAGCGGAACGCTGCAGCGCCGAGGCGCGCCATCCTGCTGGTCGACCACGGCTCGCGCTCGCCCGCCGCGAATCGCGTGGTCGCGGCGCTCGCGCGCAAAGTGCGGCGCCGCCTGCCGGGTGCAATCGTCCATTTCGCGCACATGGAAGTGGTGCCGCCTACGATCGACGAGGCGGTCGACGCGTGCGTGGCCGCGGGCGCACGCGAGATCGTGGTACACCCGTACTTCCTGTCGCCAGGCATGCACAGCAGGCGCGACGTCCCCGCGCTGGTCCGCGCTGCGGCGCGGAGACACCGCGGCGTGCGCGTGCGCGTCACCGCTCCGCTCGGCGGCCACGACCTGCTCGTCGAGATCGTGCTCGATCGCGTCGGCAACGCCTGACGATGGACGACTCCGAGATCGATCGCTCAGCCTGGCCGCCGCTGCCGGCGCCCCACGCGGAGTTTCTCGCGCCCGCTCTCGCGCGACTGCGACAAGACGCGCGGCTGGTCGGTGTCGCCGCGGCCGGATCCTTCGCGCGCGCAACCCTCGACGAGCACTCCGACATCGACCTGGTCGTGGCCGTCGAGCCGGCGGCGTTCGAAGCGGTCCTGCTCGACCGCCAAGCCATCGCGTCGGCGCTCGGACCCCTGCTCGCTGCCTTCACCGGTGAACACGTTGGAGAGCCGCGGCTGCTGATCTGCCTCTACGGCCCTCCCCCGCTGCACGTCGATCTGAAGTTCGTCGCGCTGCCGGATGCCGCACAGCGCGTCGACGAGAGCGTCGTGTTGTGGGAACGCGCGGGCCGGCTTTCTGCGGTGCTCGCCACCCGGAGCGCCGCCTATCCTGCGCCCGATCTCCAGTGGATCGAGGATCGCATCTGGCCGTGGGTCCATTACCTGGCGGGGAAGATCGCGCGCGGTGAACTCTTCGAGACACTCGACGGGCTCGGCTTCGTGCGAGCGCGTGTGCTCGGGCCGCTGCTGCTCCAGCTCCACGGCGCGGAGCCGAACGGCGTGCGGCGCGTCGAAGTGGTGGCGCCCGCCCATCTCGATGCGCTGCGCGCGACGATCGCCGAGCACGACGCCGCGTCGTGCGAGCGCGCACTGCGCGCGACCGTCGCGCTCTATCTCGAGCTGCGCGAACGCAGCGCGACGGCATCGCTGGTGCGGCGCGGCGCGGCGGAGGCGGCGTCGCTCGCGTATCTCGACAGGGTGAACCCGTGCTGATCAGGGAGGTGGTGATGCGATCGACGCGCGTCGCGTTCGCGCTCTGTTTGCTCTTCGCCGCAACGCTCGCGGCCGGGCGGTCCGTCGCTGAGAAAGACTTGCCTGCACCGACGCTGCGCGTCTTCGTGGTGCGTCACGCGCAGGCGTGGAAGAACGTGCCGTCGCAGCAGCGCCCGCGGCGCATGTCCGACGATGAGCTCGACGCGCTGACGCCGAAGGGGCTCGCGCGCGCCGAGGCACTCGGCAGGGAGCTGGCCGGGCGCGACGTGGTGGCGGTCTACGCGTCGCCCGCACGACGCGCGCAACAGACTGCCGAGGCGATCGCGCGAGCCCTCGGACTCGGCGCGCCGATCGTGAGCGAGTCGTTCCGCACACTCGACACCGGCAGCGACGAGCGCCTCGCGAGCGGGAGCGTGCGCATGAAGAACTGGAAGGCGGGACGCGATCCGCGTCCCGAAGGCGGCGAGTCGCTCGCGGATGGCTACGCGCGCGCCGCCAGCGCGGTCGCGGAACTCGCGACGAAGTACGCCGGCCATGCGGTCGTCGTCGTCACGCACGGCGAGATCGCGTCGTCACTGCTCACCAGAGCCGCCGGCCAGGAGCTGCTAGCCGGCTACTTCACCCACTTCCCCGACGAAGGCTCCATCCACCCCCTCCTCATCCCCTGAACCGTTGCTTTGGGGACGTTCCTGCCGGCGTTGCCTTTGTTGCCTTCAAGAACGTCCCCAAGTCAACACTCGGGCGGCGGGGTGCGGCCGGCGGCGCGCATCAGGCGTTCGCGCACGCCGGGATGGGCGAGCGGGGCGAGCGCGGCAGCGGCGAGTACGACCGTCGCGATCCAGAAACGCGGCGTGCCCGGCTCGAGCAGCGTCGAGCCGAAGAACGAGTAGGCGAACGCGCGCACCGGAGCCGCGACCGCGACGACCAGCACGAACGAGAGTACCGGCAGGGCTGCAAAGCCTGCGCCCCAGAAGACCGGCGACATCGGCCCGGCCGGATGCGCGGTGGCGAGCCCGACGATCAGCGGTCCCGCCGCGGACGCGCGCTGCTGGAACGCGTCGACCGCGACGCCGAAGTACGGGCGAAACCACTCGCGGCCCAGAGCGCGCGCGATCGAGTACTTCAGCAACGCCGAGGCGAGGATCCCGGTCGCGCCGAGCAGCGTCCCGAGTTCGGCCCCGAACACGATCCCGCCCACCGGCAGCACGATCACGGACGGCAGGAACAGGAACTGCCGGAACGTCACGAGCCCCACGAAGATCGCCCCGGCCTTCCAGCCGAGGCCCTCGACCAGGTTTCGGATCGACTCCTGAGAAATCTCGATTCCGAGCCGCGATCGGAGCAATTGGCCAGCCAGGAACAGGCCGGCC
>JAGSPS010000346.1 GCA_018262315.1 Deltaproteobacteria bacterium
GTGTCGCTCTCGAAGCCGCCCATCGTCGAGGAGGCGAACAGGAAGAGGATCTGGTTGTAGATGCGCAGATGGTCGAAGAAGAGCAGGGCGGTGACGAGACCGATCGCCGCCAGCGTGAGCCACGCCACCGGCGAACCGAAGAGCACCGCCAGCTCCTTGCGGACGAGCGCGCGCAATGCCGTCACGCCGCCGCCTCCGGGCCGCGGAACAGCGCGAGCAGATCGCCCGCGCCCAGGATCTCGGCAGTCGGTCCGCACGCGACCAGCCGGCCGCGCGACAACACCGCCACGCGGCGGGTGAGTTCGCGTGCTTCGCCGAGGTCGTGGGTACAGAGCAGCAGCGTGCGTTCGCCCGCCGCGCCGTGCAGCTCGCGCCGCACGTCGGCCTGCTGCAGCGGGTCGAGACCGGCGGTGGGCTCGTCGACGATCAACAGCGCCGGGTCGTGCAGGAACGCCTGCGCCAGATTCACGCGTTGCTGGTAGCCCTTCGAGAGATTGCCGATCGGGCGCAGCGCGACGTCCTCGAGCGCAAAGCGCGCGAGCGCGCGGTCGACGGCGTCGCGCAGCGGCGCACCGCTGAGTCCGCGCACGCCGCCCGCGAAGCGCAGGAAGCCGCGCACGCGCAATTCCGGGTAGAGCCGCGACGTCTCGGCGACGAAGCCGATGCGTTCGTGCACCGCGCGCGCGTCGGCGATCGGTTCGAAGCCGTCGACCGTGACGCTGCCGCTCGACGGCACCAGATAGCCGGTGAGCAGGCGGATGAAGGTGGTCTTGCCGGCGCCGTTGGCGCCGAGCAGGCCGAACGACTCGCCCGCCTCGATGCGCAGGTCGATGCCGGCGAGAGCCGGGCGATCGCCGAAGCGGCGTCCGAGCGCCGTCGCTTCCACCGTCGCGCCGCGCGGGGCCTGCTCGCTCACAGTCGCTCCAGCGCGCTGAAGTAGTCGGGCCACGTCTTGGCCACGCAGCGCGGCTCGCGAATCACGATGCCGGGCACGCGCAGCCCGGCGAGCGCGAAGGCCATCGCCATGCGGTGGTCGTCGTAGGTGTCGATCGCGGCGCCGTGCAGCGGGCCGGGCTCGATCGACAGCCAATCCGGGCCGGTCTCGGCGCGCGCGCCGAGCTTGGCGAGTTCGCGTTCGAGGGCCGCCAGCCGATCGGTCTCCTTGATGCGCAAGTTCGCGACGTTCTCGATGCGCGTCGGTCCCTGCGCGAAGAGTGCGACGACCGCGAGCGCGAGCACCGCGTCGGGAAACTCGTTCATGTCCACTTCGATGCCGCAAAGCGGCGCGCGTTCGGGTCTGCACACGGTGACCGAGGCTTCGGCGCGCTCCACCGTGCAGCCCATCTCGGCGAGCACGTCGAGCAGCTTCCAGTCCGCCTGCAGCGAGTCGCTGCGAACGCCTTCGACGCGCACCGAGCCACCCGCGATCGCGGCGGCGCAGAACGGATACGCGGCGGCGGACGCGTCGGGCTCGATCGCGTAGTCGCGCGCGCGATACGGATGTCCCTTCGCGACGCGCAGCGAGCCGTGCGGAATCCACGCTGCGTCGGCGCCGAAGGCGCGCATCACCTGGAGCGTGAGATCGACGTAGGGAGTCGAGACCATCTTGCCTTCGATCGGGTCGAGCACCACGTCCTCGCGCGCGTAGGGCGCCGCCAGCAGCACCGCCGAGACGAACTGCGAGGAGCGGCGCGCGTCGATCGGCGCGCGACCGCCGCGGAGTCCGCCGCCGTGTATCCGCACGGGAGGACAACCGTTGGCGCCGAGGACCTCCACCTCCGCGCCGAGCGCGCGCAGGCAGTCGGCGAGGTCGTCGATCGGGCGCTCGCGCATGCGCGGCGCGCCGTCGATCACGACGGGCCCGTCGGCGAGCGTCGCCGCGGCGCACAGGAAGCGCGCCGTGGTGCCCGAGGCGCGCG
The DNA here is from genome assembly GCA_018262315.1 of Deltaproteobacteria bacterium. Taxonomy (GTDB): domain Bacteria; phylum Myxococcota_A; class UBA9160; order UBA9160; family PR03; genus PR03. The sequence goes on from JAGSPS010000346.1 coordinate 1,920, forward strand.
CGTCGAGCTTTGCTTGCGGCGCGTGCAACACACCGCTGCGACCGCGCACGGTCCAGTCGTCGCCGCGCACGTCGATCGAGACGCCGAGCGCGCGCAGTGCCTCGCACATCGCCCCGGTGTCGTCGCTCTCGAGACAGCCGCGCAGCGTGCTGGTTCCGCTCGCGAGCGCGGCGATCGGTGCGGCGCGGTTGGTGAGGCTCTTGGAGCCGGGGACCCGGACGACGGCGTCGAGCGGACCGCGGGGTCGGATCGCGATCTCGGGCGGGTAGCGGAGCGCCAAAGTCCTATCGGCCCTTCCGTGCGGGGTCGCGTTCCTGGACGAACGCTGCTGCTCGACTCATTCGCAAACCCTCCGCGACGACCGTTCGCCGAGCCTAGCTGATGAACGGACTCGACTCGCAACGCCGCGAAGAGGCGTTGACGACCCGGAAGGGCTCCGCCAAACTGCCCCGTTCGCGAGACATTTTCGAGTATCCGCAAGGATTTACCGATCTTCGATCGAGTCCTTGGCAGCGCCCGCGCGGCCGTCCTCTCGCTGGCGAGGAGAAGTCATGCCCCGAGTCCTGGTGAGTGACAGCCTCGCACCGCAGGGGCTCGAGATCTTCGCGCAGGCGCGCGGGATCGAGGTCGACTACGCACCCGGCCTGTCGCCCGACGCGCTGCTCGAACACATCCGCGAGGCCGATGGCCTGGTGATCCGCAGCGGCACCAAGGTGACGCGCGAGGTCCTGGAGGCGGCGCCCCGCTTGCGCATCGTGGGGCGCGCCGGGATCGGTGTCGACAACGTCGACATGCCGGCTGCGACCGAGCGCGGGATCGTCGTCGTCAACACGCCATCGGGAAACAACGTGACGACCGCGGAGCACGCCATCGCGCTGCTCGTCTCGCTGGCGCGCCACATCCCGCAGGCCACCGCCTCGATGAAGGCGGGCAAGTGGGAGAAGAGCGCCTTCACCGGCATGGAGCTGTCGAACCGCACGCTCGGCGTGATCGGGCTCGGCAACATCGGTCGCGTGGTGGCGCAGAAGGCGCACGGACTCGGGATGCGCGTGATCGCGTTCGATCCGCAGGTGCCCGCCGAGATCGCCGCCAAACTCGACGTCGACCTCGTCGATCTCGACACGCTGCTCGCGCGCGCCGACGCGCTCACCGTGCACGTGCCGAAGACCAAGGACACGACGGGGCTACTCGGCGCGGCGGCGTTCGCCAAGTGCAAACGCGGCGTGCTGGTCGTGAACGCGGCGCGCGGCGGGATCATCGACGAGAAGGCGCTGCTCGCGGCGCTCGAGAGCGGGCAGGTGGGCGGCGCGGGTCTCGACGTCTTCGAGCAGGAGCCGCCGTCGAAGGACCACCCGCTGGTGAAGCACCCGAAGGTGATCTGCACGCCCCACCTCGGCGCCTCCACCGAACAGGCACAGCTCAACGTCGCGATCCAGGTGGCCGAGCAGGTGCGCGACTTCCTG
>JAGSPS010000115.1 GCA_018262315.1 Deltaproteobacteria bacterium
GAAGTAGGAGTTCGATCGGCGGACCACGCGGCGTTCCACGTCGCGAAACTAGACGGCGCTCGCTCGCTGCGTCAACCGGAGCAGGGCGCGAAGCGCCTGGCCCTCTGGGTCATCGAGCTAGGCGCGAAGCGCCTGGCCCTCTGGGTCATCGAGCTAGGCGCGAAGCGCCTGGCCCTCCGGGTCATCGAGCCAGGGCGCGAAGCGCCTGGCCCGCGGCGTGATCAGGATCGCAGCTGTCGCCGCACCTCGGCCCGGGCCGCTCGTACGCGCTCGAGGTACGCGTCGCCGCGGATGTTCGGTCCCCAGAAGTAGGCGAGGATGCCATCGGCTTCGCCCATGCGACGGATGTTGTCGGCGAGAATCAGACAACCCGCTTCGATGTTGCTCTCGACGGTCGTGAAGTTGCCGACGAGACGGAGCGGCTCGAGCATCGCCGGCATCACCTGCATGAGCCCCATCGCTCCCTTCGGGCTCCGGGCACCCGGAAGCGCGCTGCTTTCCACCAGGATTACCGCCGTCACCAGTTCAGGATCGAGTTCATACTTCGCGCTGTAGCGGAGCACGGCGCGGGCGATGCGTGCCAGCTCCGGCTCGGCGAGCTGCCGGTTGGTGCTTCCGAGCACGCGCGCGATCGAGAACTCATCGGTCGCGGAACGCTGCGCACTTGCAGTGGCCGGTTCGGTGCCGCCGGCCAATTCCACCGGAGGCGGCGCACCGGTCAGGCACAAGAGCGCGAGTCCCGCGACGGCCGTGGCCACCACTCTCGATCTCGAGATGGGCGAAGTGCGAGTCTGGCGAAGGGTCCGCATCGGGCTCTCCTCGGGGCTCGGGTGGATTCATGTCGTCGGAATGTGAGTGGGGGGTAGGAGAAAAAGGTGAAGCGGTCGGGAGGGTACGTGGCGATCCGAAACCCCGCCAGATGCGCAACCCCCGAAGGGACAGTCGGCTGAAGAGGCCCCGGGGGGCCTGTAATCCATCTGCAAACTGTCGTTTGACCGACGAAAAATGGCAGTGATAAGATTCCGTCTCGCCGGCGGGTCTCCTGGCCCACGCAGGATCTCGGCGGAAACCACGCGGCAGAATCCACTGGGCGGAAACCGGGACGGATCTCGATCGAAGCTCGCTGCGGGCCCGGCGACACGGGGAGAATGTTGGCGCTACTCGGGACGACACACAGCAGCGAAGCGGGGCCGCGCGAGGGAAAGCACCCCGGTAACGCGAAGCGGCGTCGCGTGGATCTCTCGAACGCGATCCTCGATGCCGCGCCCGATCCCGTCGTCGCAATCGATTGCGACGGCAGCGTCCGCTACGTCAACGCGGCTTGCGGGGCACTTTTCGGCTGCGCGCCCGCGGACGTGATTGGACAACACTTCTCGGCGCTGATCGGGATCCAGGAACGCGACCCGGACGGACCCGGCGGAACCCGTCTCGGTCGCGTCGAGTTGCGCCTTCCGAACGGCGAGACGCGCTGGGTCGCCTACTCCGCGAAGCAGATCGGCACGCCCATCGGCGGGTCCGTCGTGTACCTGCGCGACGAGACCGAGCGGCGCCGCGACGAGTTGCGGCTGTCGCGACAGAACGACGAGTTGGAACAGACGGTGCGAGCGCTCGCGCACGACCTGCGCTCCCCGCTGGTCTCGGTACTCGGCTTCTCGCGCCTCTTGCGCGAAGACTTTGGCGCGGCGATCGGCGAGCGCGGCACCCATTTCCTGGACCGCATCACCGAAGCCGGCCGCACCATGGAAAACCTGATCCGCGACCTGCTCGATTTCGCACGGATCGGCCACGCCGGCGAGCAGCGCATCCTGGTGGACCCGCGCGAGGTGCTCTTGCAACTGCGCGGGGAACTGAAACCGCGCCTCGAGCAGCAGAGCGTCGGGTTGTCGATTCCCGAGCATCCCCCGCTCTTGTGTTGTGACCGCACCCGCCTCTACCAGCTCTTTTCCAACCTGATCGGCAACGCACTCGACCACATGGGTCCCCGTGACGACGCCGCCGTGGCGGTCGAAGTGCGCGAGACCAACGAGTGGCACGAGATCGTGGTTCGCGACAATGGGCGCGGCATCGCCCCCCCCGAGCAGGAACGCATCTTCGAGATGTTCTACAGCGTGACGCACCCCGGTGAACGCAAGGGCACCGGGATCGGCCTTGCGATCGTGAAGAAGATCGCCGAGCTGCACGACGGACGCGCGTTCGTCGAGAGCACGCCCGGCGAGGGCGCCGCCTTCCACGTCCTGCTTCCCCGCTCCTAGCCGCGGCTGGGACTGGTGGCAGCCGCCACACCCTTCCCCTAGTTTCGCCCGCTTCCCGCCATGTACCCCGTCCTATTCGAGATCTTCGGCTTCCCGATCAGCACCTTCGGTGTGATGCTGGCGCTGGCGTTCCTGGCTGGCACGTGGCTCACCGCGCTGCGCATGCGCGAGATCGGACTCGATCCAGATCAAGCCACCACCATGCTGATCTACGCCATGGTGGGTGGGATTGGCGGCGCGAAGCTCTACTTCGCAGTCGACGTGTCGCTGCGCGAAGGTATCCCCTTCACGCAGCTCTTGTTCGCGCGCGAGGGCATCACCTTCTACGGTGGGTTGATCGGCGCGATCACCCTCGTGATCCTCGGCACGCGCATTCACAGCATCCCGATTGGTCCATTCTTCAATTGTGTGTGTCTGGCCGGCGCGATCGGACAGGCGCTCGGGCGCGTCGGTTGTTTCCTCGTCGGCGACGACTACGGCCGTCCTACCGACGGGCCGTTCGGCATCGCCTTTCCGCAGGGCGCGCCTCCGACGCTCGACACAGTACACCCGACGCAGCTCTACGAGTCGGCGTGGCTCTTCGCCGTCACTGCCTTCCTGTGGGCGCGGCGCGACCAGAGTCCCCGACTCTGGGCCGAGTACCTGATGCTCGCCGGCATCGGACGCTTCGCGGTGGAGTTCCTGCGTGTGAACCCGCGCGTGGTGCTCGGCATGAGCGAGGCGCAGATCATCGCCGTCGCGATGTTCACGGTGGGGGCGTTGAGCTGGCTCCATGCACGCCGCGCCATGCCCGTCGCTGCGGCCTGAACGGGCGGACGATCCCATGCCCCGAATCGGCGACACGCGTACGAAGATCCTGGAGGTCGCCGAAGCCGAGTTCGCCTCGGAAGGCTATGCAGGCGCGCACCTGCAGAAGATCGCCGAGCAGGTCGGCGTGCGGAAGACGGCGCTCTACTACTACTTCGCCTCGAAGGCCGAACTCTACACGGACGTGCTCGGGACGATCCTCGAGGCCTTCGACCGCTGCATCGCCGCCGCTGTCGAAACCAGCGGGCCGCCCGAACGCCAGCTCGAGGAGCTGGTGGCGCGCGTCAACGATCTGCTCGCCGAACGCCCCAACTACGCGCGCATCCTGCTCCGCGTCTTCGTCGACCACGGACCCAGCGAGATGGCGAGAGTGCTGCCCACCGTCACGCGCATGGTCGATCGCGTGTTGCGTTTCTTCCAGCGCGGCGTCGACGAGGGCGCCTTCCGCCGGCTCTCGTCACGACACATCCTGCAGAGCGTCTTCGGCATGATGATCTTCCACTATGCGGCGCCGTCTTACAGCGCGCGCATGGTCGGCGTCGACGACGTGTTCACGCGACCGGTGGTCGCCTGGCGGCGCGACGAGGTGATCTCGCTGCTCCGCGATGGCGTGCGAGCGCGACCGGACGAAGCGAGATCGTGATCTAGTCGCGCGGCGCCAGGCGCGTCGCGAGCGCTGCGGCGCGCTCCCCCAACCCCGCCTGCCCAGCGTCTTCCGAAAGCTTCGCGAGGCGCGTCACGGCGGAGAGCGCCAGCTCGCGGAACGCTGCGTCCTCGCATGCAGAGGGGGCATCGGCCCAGCGTTCCAGATCGCGCAGCGCGTCGTCATAGCGCCCGCGCAGGTAGGCGCTCAGTCCGTCGGCGTACGCCGAAGCACGGCGCAGGTCGGCGCGCGCGGGATCGCGGGCCAGTGCCTCGGCGAGCATTCCACGTGCCTCCTCGAAGTAGCCGCTCTCCAGATAAGAACGTGCGGCGAGCGCGTACGCGGCGACGGAGTTGCCATTCACCTCGGTCAGGAACGCATCGAGTGTCTCACCCAGCACCGCGCCCGCAAGTTCGCGGTTTTCCAGCAGATAGCGCACGACGAGACCATTGCTGCGATGCGTGCGCAAGAGCGCGCGGAACTGCCGCCGCGTCTGCTCCAGCAGCGTCTCGGTCTCGGCGAAAGCCTCGGCCAGTCGCTCGCGAGAGACCGCGAGCATTCGCGTGAATTCCTCGAAGAACCCCTCGCTGCCCGGCTCGGCGGCGCGACGCGCAGCCTCGACCTTCGGGGCGTAGACCTCGAGTTGGTAGAGATTCTCGCGCAGCTTCATCGCCTCGTGGAACAGTGAGCCCACGGCGAGGTCGAAGAGCGCCACGCGCGGCAGATCGTCGCCCACGGCGTCGGCCCGGAACAGCGCGTGGCAGCGCTCCTTCAGGCGGAACAACACGCTCGCCTCGCTGTCGCCAGCGAGCATCTGGACGTCCTCGAAGCGCAGTTCGCCGCTGCGCTGGCGCTCGAAGAGACGCCGCAGCAGCCGATGGGCGAGCAGGAATTCGCGAACGATGTCGACCAGTCCAACCGGCATGGATTGCACCGCCGCAGCATACCGTCCCCCGAACCGTACCCCTATACTGCGCCGGCCCAAGGCCAAGGAGCCCTCATGCATCAACTCGATTTCTGGTCAATGATTTTCGTGTTCATGCTCGCGACCTTCGTCGGCATCGACGTGATCCGGAACGTGTCTCGGCTGTTGCATACGCCGCTGATGTCGCTCACCAATGCGATTTCTGCGATCGCGGTGGTCGGATCGATCATCATTGCCGGCGAGCAGAAAACGACCTTCAGCCTCGTGCTCGGCACGATTGCGGTCGCCGCGTCGGTCACCAACATCGTGAGCGGGTTCCTGATCACGGACCGGATGCTCAAGATGTTCCGGCAGCAGGGTGGCACCCGATGACGGAGCACATCACCCAGGCTGCCTACCTCGTCGCGGCGGCGCTCTTCGTCTTCTCGCTGCGCTGGATGAGCCATCCGAAGACGGCGCGACGCGGTGTCGGTGCGGGCGTCGCTGGCATGACGCTCGCCGTCTTCGGCACGGCGCTCCATCCCGAGATCATTTCCTATTTCTGGATCATGATCGGTGTGATCGTCGGCACGGTGATCGGCGTTCCGCTCTCGCGTGTCGCGCTCACCGCGGTGCCGCAGCGGACCGCACTCTCGCACGCCTTCGGCGGCCTGGCCGCCGGCCTGGTCGGCACCGCGAAGTACGCGCTGTGGCTACCCGAAGGCGAACTCACCGCGTTCCGCACCGGCGCCATCGCGCTCGAAGTCATCCTCGGCTTCCTCACCTTCACGGGCTCGCTGATGGCGGCCGGCAAGCTGCAGGAAGTGCTCCCGACCCGGCCGATCACCTACCGCGGCCAGAATTTCATCAACCTCGCGCTCCTCGCGATCGCGTTGTTGGCCGGTGTAGGCCTCGTGATCGACCCGACGCTCTGGGCGCTGTTCCCGTTGCTGGTGGGGTTGTCGCTGCTCTTCGGCGTGCTCCTCATCCTGCCGATCGGCGGCGCCGACATGCCGACCGTGATCTCACTGCTCAACTCCTACGCCGGACTTTCGGCGGTGGCGATGGGCTTCGTGCTCGAGAACAAGGTGCTGATCATCGCCGGCGCGCTCGACGGCTCCTCCGGCCTCATCCTGTCGATCATCATGTGCCGCGCGATGAATCGGTCGTTCACGAACGTGCTCTTCGGCGCCTTCGGCCAGGTGCAGGCAAGCGCCAAGGACGCCGCCGAGCAGAAGCCCGTGAAGAGCGCGACGGCGCAGGACGCTGCCGATCTGCTCGAACTGGCGCGCGAGGTCGTGGTGGTGCCCGGTTACGGGCTCGCCGTCGCACAGGCACAGCACCGCGCTTTCGAGTTGTACGAACAGCTCCAGAAGCGCGGCATCCGCTGTCGCTTCGCGATCCACCCGGTCGCAGGCCGCATGCCCGGGCACATGAACGTGCTGCTCGCCGAGGCCAACGTGCCTTACGACGCTCTCGTCGAGATGGACGAGATCAACCCCGACCTCTCGCAGGTAGACATCGCGATCGTCGTCGGAGCCAACGACGTGGTGAACCCCGCCGCGCGCCACGACGAGTCGAGTCCGATCTACGGCATGCCGATCATCGACGTCGACAAATGCAAGACGGTGCTCGCGATCAAGCGCACCATGAACCCCGGCTTCGCCGGCATCGACAACGAGCTGTACACCGCCGACAACACGCTGATGCTCTTTGGCGATGCGAAGGCGGTGCTGGGCGAGGTCGTGAAGGCGCTCTCGGGCGAGTCTGGGATGGGCCACTGACGCGTTCCGCGACCGGACCAATCACCTGAGCTGAGGTGACTCGGAGTCGCCTGGGACCTCGTTGACCCGCGTCGAGCGTCCCCTACGCTGGCTTGGGGCCCGTTTCTTCGCTGCGGCTTCGATCGCAAGGAGGTCTTGCCATGTCCGATGTCGAACGCGAAAGCCTCGAGGTGGACATCCTCTTCGTCGGAGCGGGTCCCGCGACGCTGGTTTCGGCACTGCACCTCTCCCGCCAGATCGCGGCCTGCAACGCGAAGGCCGAGAAGAGCGGCGGCAAGGCGATCGAGCCTCCCACCATCCTGGTGATCGAGAAGTCCGCGTCGCTCGGCGACCACTCGCTCTCGGGCGCCGTGATCAATACCAAGGCGATCGCCGAGCTGATGCCCGACTTCATGGAGCAGGGCTTCCCCACCGAGTACATTTGCGACGACGCCTCGTTCTACCTGTTCTTTCGCTCGTTCTCGATCAAGTCGCCGATCTGTCCGCCCAACTTCCAGAAGACGGGCTACCACGTCGCGTCGCTCTCGAACGTCGTGAAGTGGCTCGGCGCGAAGTGCGAAGAGGCGGGCATCGAAATCTACCCGGGCTTCGCCGGCGATCAGCTCCTCGTCGAAGGCAACCGCGTCGTCGGCGTGCGCATCGGCGACATGGGCGTCGACAAGAACGGCAAGCCCAAGGCGAACTACCAGCCCGGCATGGACATCTTCGCCAAGGTCACGGTGCTCGGCGAAGGCGTGCGCGGCTCGCTCACCAAGCAGCTGATCGATCGCTTCGACCTGCAGGGCCGCTACCCGCAGGTCTACGAGACGGGCATCAAGGAGATCTGGCGCGTCAAGCCGGAAAAGCACAAGCCGGGCCGCGTGATCCACGGCGCGCTGTTCCCGGACTTCCTGTCGCAGTTCAACGGCATGTGGCTCTACGACATGAAGGACAACCTCGTGTCGTTCGGGTTCGTCACGATGCTCGACTCGAAGAACCCGTTCAACGACCCGCATCTCGAAGCGCAGAAGTTCAAGACCACACCGTTCATGCGTGATCTGCTCGACGGTGCCGAACTCGTCCGCTACGGCGCCAAGGCGCTCCCCGTCTCCGGGATCTACGCGCAGCCGAAACTCTACTGCGACGGCGCGCTGCTGGTCGGAGACGCGGCGAGCATGTGCAATGCCTTCCGGCTCTCCGGTATCCATCTCGCGATGAAATCGGGGATGTTGGCCGCGGAGACGATCATCGACGCACTTGCCGCGGACGACTTCTCCGCGGCGACGCTCGGCGGCTACACGGAACGCTATCGGAACAGTTGGGCCCATGCAGAGCACATGGAGGCGCGCAACTTCCACGGGTCCACCGAAGTGAGTCCCATCTTTGCGCTCGGGTTCAACATCCCCCTGATGCTGATCACCAGGGGCCACGGAATCTTCGACCCGCTTCCCTTCAGCGCCGGCCACACGCACATGAAGAAGCTCTCCGAGCTGCCGGCGGCCAAGCGGACGAAGCCGGTCTTCGAGTTCGACAACAAGCTCACGTTCTCGAAGGAGCACCTCGTCCAGTACGCCGGATCGCAGCACGAGGTCGATCAGCCGTCGCATCTGGTGGTGGCCGACGTCGATCTCTGCAGCGACGTCTGCACGAAGGAATACGGCAACCCCTGCGAGAGCTTCTGCCCCGCGGCCGTCTACGAGATGATGCCGGACCCCGAGCAGCCGGGTCGCAACAAGCTCTTCATCCACCACGAGAACTGCGTGCACTGCAAGACCTGCGACATCGCCGATCCGTACCAGATCATCACCTGGACGCCGCCGCAGGGTGGCGAAGGTCCTGACTACACGCAGATGTAGGGGGCCGTCAGGCTGCGAGTGCGCTGCGCAGCGCCTTCGCGACCTCGGGATCCGACGCCACCACGAGCGTCGCCGCGGGTTCGTCGATCGAAAGCGGAAACGGCGCGCCCTCGCCGGTTTCGACGATCGCGCCTGCTTCCGCGGCGACCAGCAGGCCGATGCGGCCGCGCGTGCTGATGCTCCCGGGATTCGCGACGCGCAAGCCGCCGCGCACGCCGGGGACGAGCGGCGCGACCGCGACCGCCCCGCCGCAGGCGCGTTGCACCTCGAAGCCACGCGCCTCGAGCCGCTCCTCGATCGCCTCCGACACGCGGTCGCTCAAGTAGAGACGGCGACCGTCGCGGGACAACGTCGCCGTCTCGACGCGGCCACCGGCGAGCGAGCGCTTCGCCCCCTCGCCGCGCACGGCGTGGAAGAGCCATCCCTCGCGCGGCAGCGCCACGAGCGCGGCTTGATAACGCGCGTCGAGCGCGAACCCGGCCATCACGCCGTACGGCCCGAGAGCGCCGAGGTAGAAGTTCAGTGTCCCGTCGATCGGATCGATCACGATCCGCGCGTCGCGACGCGCGCCGCTGAAGAGCGTGATGCTGCGCGTGTCTTCCTCGGCCTCGAGACGGACGTCGCGAAAGCCCGCGAGCAGCGGCACCAGCAGCGCTTCCTGCGCAGCGGTGTCGGCGATGGTGAGGGCAGCCTTGACGGCGCTTTCCGCGTCCGGCTTCGGCACATTGGGCACCCGGCCCTCGAGCGCCGAAGCGATCGCCGCTGC
>JAGSPS010000347.1 GCA_018262315.1 Deltaproteobacteria bacterium
CGCCGAGGACGAGCAGCAGCATCGCGCACAGGAAAAGGTTCAGGTACGCGAAGAAGCGCTGGAAGCCGCCGTCGTCGCGGTGGTCGTCGTCCATGTAGCCGATCGAGTAGATGTGGATCAGCGAGCCGACGCCCGTGACGATCAGGCACATGATCGCCGCGAGCGGATCGAACGAGAAACCCATCTCGGCGGAAACGCGACCCGCCCCGATCCAGGTGAAGACTTCGTCGACCAGCACGCGGCTCTCGCCCGCGCTGCCCAGTATTTGGGCCAGGGCCAGGCAGGTGACGGCGAACGCGGCGATCGGCGCGCCGCACGAGATCGCGACGACCAGCCCGCGCGGCATCTCGCGGCGCAGCAGGCCGAGCCCGACGCCGTGCACCAGCGCGCCGAGCAGCGGCAGCGCCGGGATCCAGCGCAGCAGATCGGAGCTGACGCCCGTCTCTACCATCGCAGCAGACTCACGTCTTCGACGTTCACGGACTCGCGGTTGCGGAACAGCGCGATCACGATGCCAAGCCCCACCGCCACCTCCGCGGCGGCCACCACGATCACCATCAGCACGAAGATGTGACCGTCGACCGAGTTCCAGGCACGCGCGAAGCCGACGAAGGCGAGGTTCGCGGCATTCAGCATCAGCTCGATCGACATCAGGATCACGATCAGGTTGCGGCGCGTGAGCGCGCCGACGGTGCCGATCGCGAACAACAGCGCCGAGAGACCGATGACGTGTTCGAGGGGAATCTCCAAGCTACGAGAGCCTCCGCTTGGCGAGCACCACGGCGCCGACGATCGCGGCGAGCAGCAGCAGCGACGAGATCTCGAAGGGCAGCACGAAGTCGCGGTAGAGCGCACGGCCGACCGCGGCATACGAACCGAAGTCGGCGGGAATCTCCTGCACCGTCGGCAAGGAGTTCGGGACGAGCTGCAGGAACGCGAACGCAGCGCCGAGCGCGAGCACCACGCCGGCGAGCTTCACGAGCCGCTCGCGCCGCTGCGCGAATACGTCATGGCGCAGATTCAAGAGCATCACGACGAACAGGAACACGACGACGATCGCGCCCGCGTACACCATGATCTGGAGCGCGGCGACCAGGTGGGCGTCGAGCACCACGTAGACCACCGCCAGCGAGATCATCGTGACGACCAGGCTCATCGCCGCGGCCACCGTGTTGCGCAGGTGCAGCACCATCGAGAGCGCCGAGAGCACGGCGGCTGCGCCGAAGGCGTAGAAGAAGACTGCCGGCGCGCTCACGCCCGGGCTCCCTGCAGCACGAGGATCACGAGACCCGTCACGAGGATGTTCGCCAGCGAGAGCGGCAGCATCACCTTCCAGCACAGGTCCATCACCTGGTCGTAGCGCGGGCGCGGCAGCGTCCAGCGGATCTGCATCTGCAGCCAGATCATCAGGATGACCTTCGCGAAGAAGGCCACGACGTGCAGCAGCATGCAGAGGCCCGTCGCCACGCCGACGCCGAAGATGGGAGTCACCCCGCCGATGATGTCGGCCTGCGAGAGCCAGGGAATCGTCCAGCCGCCAAGGAAGAGCGCTGTCATCAGCGCGGCGATCACGACCACTTCGATGAACTCGGACATGTAGAACAGCCCGAAGCGCATGCCCGAGTACTCGAGGAAGTAGCCCGCGATGATCTCGGACTCGCCTTCGGGCAGGTCGAAGGGGGGGCGCTTGTTCTCGGCCATCACGCAGGTGAGGAACAGCACGAAGGCGAGCGGTTGGAGCAGGATCCCCCAGGTGGGCAGCGTCAGATGGCTGAGCCAGCCGAGGCTTTCGACGAATCCGAAATGCTCGAGGAACCCGAGGATCCGGAACGTCGAGTCCTGCGCGACGCCCATCTCGGTGAGCCGCAGCGTCTGGAAGCACATGAAGAGGCCGACGATGGAGAGACCCATCGTCACTTCGTAGGAGATCATCTGCGCCGACGCGCGCAGGCTTCCGAGCAGCGACCAGTTGTTGTTGCTGGCCCAGCCGGCGATCACCGTGCCGTAGGTGGCGATCGACGCAATCGCGAAGATGTAGAGCACGCCCCAATCGAGATCCGCGACGACGAGGTTCACCGTCGTGTCGCCGAAGTGATAGGTGCCGCCGTACGGGATCACGCCGAACGACGCGATCACCGGAATCGAGGCGATCAGCGGCGCCATCAGGTGCAGCGCGCGATTGGCGCCGGTGGGCACCACGTCTTCCTTGGTGAGCAGCTTGATCACGTCGGCCACCGGGTGCAGCAGACCGAGCACGGTGATGCCGGCGATGTCGGCGCGGTTGGCCCCGATTCGGTCCTGCATCACGGCGCTCTGCTTGCGCTCGACCCACGTGATGACGGGCGCGAACGCCGCCACTGCCACGAGGATGATGAAGAGCGTCTTGATGAGCACCGGGACGAGCGCTTCCAAGCTACGCCCCCGTCCGATCTTGAGGATGGGGCTCTTCGAAGCCGCGCAGGCCGAGCAGCTGGCCGAGTCGCCACAGCGCTTCGCCCTCGGCACGCGCTTCGAAGACCGGCTCGACGGCGGGCTGCACGGCCTGCACCAGTCCCGCGACGTTGGTGAGCGTGCCGTGCTTCTCCGCGGCGTGGCGCGCCGGCAGTACGACGTGCGCGAGCGCTTCGAGTGGCGAGCGGTGCGTGTCGAGCAACACCAGCGTGTCGACTCCTTCGAGCGCGGCGCGGGCGTTCGCGTAGGCCGGCGCCAATACGTCGTGTCCCATCACCAGCAGCGCCTCGACGGCGCCGCCTCGCACCCGTTCGAGCAGCGGCGCGGCGTCCTCGAAGCCGGCTGCGCGCGCGCCCGCGGCATTCGCCGCCTTCTCTTCCTTGATGAGCAACGCGTCCTTGCGGCCGCGAACCAGCGCGAAGCCCGCCTGCGTCGAGCCGAGCGCGTCGAGAAAGCGGCGCGCAACCGCGAGGTCTTCGTTGGTGGCGTGCGGTGACACCAGCATGCCGACCGCGCCGGCGCCCTTCGTCTCGATCACGCGGCGGATGCGCGCCACCGCCGTCTCGAGCGCACTCTCGTAGGGGACGGAGACGAGGTTGCCATCCGCGTTGCGCACGGCGGCGTGGTCGATGCGGTCGTCGGCGTTGATGCGCTTGTAGGAAAGCCGGCCTTCGTCGCAGAGCCAGGTCTGGTTCACGGCGTCGTTGCGGCGCGGCGTGTAGCGATAGACTCGGTTGTTCGCGACGCCGAGGTGGACGTTGCAGCCGTTCGAACAACCCGTGCACACGCCCGGCAGGTCTTCCGTGAACCATACGCGGATCTTGAAGCGGAAGTCCTTGGTGGTGAGCGCACCGACCGGGCAGATGTCGGCGACGTTCATCGAGTAGTCGTTCGAGAGCGGCATCTCCGGGAACGTCTCGATCACCGAG
>JAGSPS010000348.1 GCA_018262315.1 Deltaproteobacteria bacterium
GGGGCGGGTGTGCTAACCCGGCAGCCCATTTGCGAACCACCTCGGTTCCCGCTGGGTGCGCTCGGACCCGCTGAGCGTTCCAACAAGGCCGGGAGCCCGGGCCCAGAGTGGCCTGTCCGCGAGGAGGACCCCATGCGGGAATTCGATACGACGTTCATCGTCCAGCCCGAGATTTCGGAGGAAGGGCGCGAGGCGCTCATCCTCAAGCTCCGGGGCGTGCTCGAGCGCTCGGGCGCGGTGCCGCTCGAAGTCGACGACATGGGCAAGAAGAAGCTCGCCTTCGAGATCAAGAGGTTCCAGAAGGGCCACTACCTCTCGCTCTTCTATCTCGACAAGGGCCAGTCCGTCGCCGAACTCGAGCGTGCCATGCGGATCGACGAGTCGGTGCTGCGCTGGCTGACCGTCCGCCGCGAGGACTCGATCACCGACGTCGAGGCGCGCAAAGCCCGCGCAGTCGATCTCGAGCGGCTGCGCAAGGAACGGGCCGCCGAACGCGCCGTACGCGAAGCCGAAGAGCGCGCGCAGCGCGAAGCGGCTCGCCTCGCCGGCGAGTCGGTCGAAGAGACCTCGTCCGACGACGACTCGGAGGACGATGACGACTTCCAGGCCCCCGTGCTCGACGACACGGACGACGATGACGACGACAAGTCGCCCGTGGGGGAATAGCCGACCATGCGAAACGTCCAGGTGATTCTCCGCGAAGACGTGCAGTCGCTCGGCCAGGCTGGCGAACTCGTCGCCGTGAAGCCCGGCTTCGCATTCAATTATCTGATCCCGCAGGGCAAGGCGATTGCGGCGACCGAGGCGAGCAAGCGCGAGCTGGAGCACCAGCGGCGTGTGATCACCGAGAAGGTGCGCCGCGAGTTGGAACTGCTCGACGGCGAGCGCAAGAAGATCGACGGCGTCGTCGTCGAGATCAGCGCGCAGGCCGGCGACGAGGGCAAGCTCTTCGGCTCCGTCACCGTCGTGCAGATCGCGGAGAAGCTCGCAGAACAGGGTCTCGACGTGGACCGCCGCCGCATCGATCTCGCCGAGCCGATCAAGACACTCGGCGAGCACAGCGTCATCGTGAAGCTGCACCGCCAGGTCACGGCGACCATCAAAGTGAAAGTCGTCGTCGCGAGCTGAGTCCCTTCTCGCTCCTTCTCTGATATGTTCGGTTCGACTCCAGACATCGAGAGGGACGGACTGTGGCGCGCAACCCGTCGCGGTCGCGAGGCGAGAGCGCAGCGAACGCCGCGCATCTCGGCGGTCGCGTTCCGCCGCATGATCTCGAAGCCGAGAAGGCCGTTCTTTCGGTGCTGCTGCTCGACAACGCAGCGATCCACGCCGTCTACCTCGAGCTGAAGCCGGACGACTTCTATCACCCGGTGCATCGCCAGCTCTATTCCGCGATGCTGGCATTGACGCAGGAGAACCAACCGGTCGACCTGCACACGCTTTCCGACTGGTTGACCGTCCAGAAGCAGCTCGACGCGATCGGCGGCACGGTATTCCTCGCCGAGATCGCCGACTACGAAGCGACGTCGGCGAACGTCCTCCACCACGCACGGATCGTGCGCGACAAGTCGATCAAGCGCCGGCTGATCGCCACCGCCACCGAGATCGTCGAAATGGGCTTCGACGAAGGCGACCGCGCCGATCGCCTGCTCGACCAGGCCGAGTCGCGCATCTTCGAGATCTCGAGCCAGAACGCGCGCGCCACCTTCCGACCGCTGCACTCCGAAATGCAGCGCACCTTCGACTATGTCGACGCCATCATGGGTCGCGGTGGCGAACTCACCGGGGTTCCCACTGGCTACAAGGAACTCGACGACATGACGGGAGGGCTGCAGCCGGGCGAACTCATCATCCTCGCCGCGCGCCCCAGCATGGGGAAGACGGCGCTGGCGCTCAACATCGCGCGCAATGCGGCCATCCTGCACCAGAAGAAGGTGGCGGTGTTCTCGCTCGAAATGACTTCGCAGGCGCTGGTGATCCGCCTGCTCTCTTCCGAAGCCGAGGTCGACCAATCGAAGTTCCGAACCGGCTACATCACCAGCCACGAATACCGGAAACTGCAGGACGCCGCGGGCCGGCTCTCGCACGCGGATCTCTGGATCGACGACTCGGGCTCCGTCACCGTCCTCGAGATGCGCGCGAAGTGCCGCCGCATGAAGGCCGAGCGCGGCCTCGACCTGGTGGTGATCGACTACCTCCAGCTCGCCCACGCCGATCTGCGCACCGAGCGCCGCGAGCAGGAGATCTCCGAGATCAGCCGGGGCCTGAAGGCGCTCGCAAAGGAACTCGAGATTCCGGTGCTCGCGCTCTCGCAGCTGAATCGCGGCCCCGAGAGCCGTCCCAGCAAGGACAAGCGCCCGATGCTCGCCGATCTGCGCGAGTCCGGCGCGATCGAGCAGGACGCCGACGTGATCTCGTTCATCTACCGCGAGGAGGTCTACAACCGCGAAGACGAGAGCAAGCACGGCGTCGCGGAGCTGATCATCTCGAAACAGCGCAACGGGCCGACCGGCACCATCCAGCTGACCTTCCAGCACAAGTTCACCAAGTTCCTCGACCGCTCCAGCAGCGCCGACGAAGGCGGTGGGCCGCCGGTCGGCGGCGCGGGCTTCGTTCCGCCGGACGACGAGTTCGGCGGCGGCTCCGACGTCTTCTAGTGGCGTCCTTGCGCAAGCCGCGCGCGCTGCCCCGCGGTGGGACGATCGGGATTGCCGCGCCTGCCAGCGCGGTCGATCTCGTTCGGGTCGAGGCGGGTGAGAAGCGCTGGCGCGAGGCCGGCTTCCAGGTCGTGCGTCGAGACGACCTCGCTGCCCGCGATCGCTACCTCGCCGGCGACGACGCGCGCCGCGCCGCCGAAATCCGCGAGCTGTGGGCCGACGCGCGCGTCGATGCGATCGTCTGCGCCCGCGGTGGCTATGGCTGCCACCGCATCATCGACCGCCTCGACGCAGAGGCGGCGCGCGCCGCTGCAAAACCGCTCGTCGGCTACAGCGACATCACGACGCTGCTGCTCTGGCAGCGCCGCTGCGCGGGACTCGTCGGCGTACACGGTCCGATGCTCGAGCGCGGCGACGAAATCAGCGGCGACGAGTTCGGCGCGCTCGTCGAGATCCTCACCGGCACGGAGCGGCTGCCGCTCGCGCGCGAAGGAACCAACGGCGCGGGCGCCTGCGTCGAGGGGCCGCTCGTGGGCGGTTCGCTGACGCTCGTGGCTGCATCGCTCGGAACACCGTGGGCCATCGAGGCACGCGGCGCGATCTTGATGCTCGAAGACAAGGGCGAGCGGCCGTTCCGCATCGATCGCATGCTCCAGCAACTGCGCCACGCGGGTGTGCTCGACGGCGTCGCCGGCGTCGGGCTCGGCCATTTCGAC
>JAGSPS010000116.1 GCA_018262315.1 Deltaproteobacteria bacterium
GAAGTTGACGGCCTCGGGCGTGACGCACTCGGCCGCCATGCAGAGGTCGCCCTCGTTCTCGCGATCCTCGTCGTCGGTGAGGATGATCATCCGGCCGGCCCGGATCTCGGCGACACCGACTTCGACTGGGACGATGACGTCGGCCCATTCCGGGGGAACGCGGCGGGGCTTGAGCCGCAGCGGCGAGCCGGCGTTCGACACCATGCCGTTGCCTCTCGTTGGCAGGGCCGCGTGGGCGCAGGACCGCGGCGGGGGTTCGACCTGGCGCCAGCGCGCAGGTCGGCTTCCCGTGGGGAAGCCGCGGCAGATTATCGACCGCTGACTGGAGCGTCAACCGTCGCGCTCGAGCGAAGACGGGCCGGACGCCGGTGCCGGACGCCGGCGCCGGATCGGCTCAGAGCGCTGCGGCCTTGCTCTCCGGCATCCGCCCGGCGTTCTTGAAGACACCCGAGAGGAAATCGTCCTCGCTCACGCCGAAACTGGTCGCGAACTGGTGCTTCTGGTCGAGGTGGCGGTAGAGCCTGCGGAGCAACTCGCGGAAGGTTTCGAGCACGCCCTCGCCCTTCATCGCGACGGCCGGGAAGGTCGCGATCTCGCCCCACGACGCGCGGATCTCGTTCAGCGGCTTCACGTCGGGCAGGTCGCGCTTGTTGAACTGCACGACCTTCGGAATCCCGTCGAAGTCGATGTTGTTGGCGCGCAGGTTGGCTTCCATGTCGCGCCACGAGTAGGCATTGGCGCTCGCCGAGGCGCGCTGCGAATCCGCGACGAACGCGACCGCGTCCGCGCCCGC
Source organism: Deltaproteobacteria bacterium (assembly GCA_018262315.1). Lineage (GTDB taxonomy): Bacteria > Myxococcota_A > UBA9160 > UBA9160 > PR03 > PR03. Next base: position 794 of record JAGSPS010000116.1, read on the forward strand.
GAGCACCACCTTGCGCGTCGACTTGTGCATCACCTGCCCGGGCACGGTGAAGAGCTTGAGCTTCACGGACACGCCCTTCCCTGCGCCGAACTGGATCGGCAGAAAGTCGAAGTAGAGCGTGCGGTCGTCGGTCGTGTCGAGCGTGACCATCTTGCCGCGCGACGCCGGGTCGAGGAGCTGGTGGAGCTGCTGGAGGTTGGTGGTCTTGCCGGAGAGGGCGGGTCCGTAGTAGACCACCTTCAAGGTGATCTCCCGCGCTGCCATGTTGATCTGGACCATGGCTCCTCCGCGCCCGCGGAGCACCCGACCGGGACCGCCCGGCCGTCCGCAAAGACGCCACCGTCGTGCTCATCGGCAGCGCCTGGCCCGAAGTGAAGCGAGGAAGCGGTGCCGGGCGTCAAGTTATCCGGTTGTCAAGTCATTGGGGTCGTCAGGAGTGGGACGAACCCAGGCCTCAGCGGTTCTGGTAGGCGTCCAGCAGCGCTCGAGCCGCGGCGCCCGGGGTCGTCTTGCGGGCGGCGACCTCGGCCTCGAGCCGCGGGATCGCCCGCGCAACCGCCGGGTGCGTCCGGAAGCTCTGTTGCAACGCCTCACCGACGAGGCTCCACAGCCACGCCTTCGCCTGCTGGCTGCGGCGCTGCTCGAGTTCTCCGGCCGCCTCGAGCCGTGCCCGGTGCTCGAGGACCTGCTCCCAGAACTCCCCGATCCCGTCGCCGCTGAGGGCGCTCGCCAGCAGCACGGGTGGACGCCAGTTCGGCGACGCCGGCCGCAGCAGCGACAGCGCGTGACGGTACGAAGCGCGTGCCCGCCTCGCCGCCTCGCGCTGCTCGCCGTCTGCCTTGTTCACGACCAGCGCGTCGGCGAGTTCGAGCACACCCTTCTTCATGCCCTGCAGCTCGTCACCCGCGCCGGGTTGGAGCAGCACGCCGAAGAAGTCGACCATCGACGCGACGGCGACCTCGCTCTGCCCGACGCCGACCGTCTCGACGATCACGACGTCGAAGCCCGCTGCTTCCAGTACCAGCATCGTCTCACGCGTGCGGTGCGCGACACCGCCCAGCGATCCGCCCGAAGGCGAGGGACGAATGAACGCCGAGGGATCCTGCGCCAGTCGCTCCATGCGCGTCTTGTCGCCGAGGATCGAACCGCCCGAGCGCGGACTCGACGGGTCGATGGCGAGCACGGCGACGCGCTTGCCCGACGCAATCAAGCGCAGCCCGAGCGCCTCGATGAAGGTGCTCTTGCCGACGCCCGGCGTGCCGGTGACGCCGAGCCGTACCGCGCGACCCGTGTGCGGCACCAGTTCCTCGAGGACGGCTTGGCCGAGCGCGGCGTGGTCGGCGCGGCGGCTCTCGAGCAGCGTGATCGTCTTGGCGATCGTGCGCCGCTCGCCAGCACGAACGCCGCTGATGTAGGCCCGGATCGAGCCCTCGCTCATGCGTGTCGCGCGCGGATTGCGGCGAGTACTTCGCGCGCGGACTTTGGAACCGGCGTTCCGGGCCCGAAGATCGCTGCGACACCACTCGCGTGCAGGTCGTCGTAGTCCTTGGGCGGAATCACGCCGCCCGCGACGACGACGATGTCGACCGCGCCCTCCGCGCGCAGCGCCTCGACGAGCTGCGGGATCAGCGTCTTGTGTCCGCCCGCCTGCGTCGACACGCCCACCGCGTGCACGTCGTTCTCGATCGCCTGGCGCGCCACCTCTTCCGGCATCTGGAAGAGCGGGCCGATGTCGACGTCGAAGCCGATGTCGGCGAAGGCGCTCGCGATCACCTTCATGCCGCGGTCGTGACCGTCCTGACCGAGCTTGCAGACGAGCAGGCGCGGGCGGCGGCCTTCCACTTCGGCGAACGCCTCGACTTCGGCGCGCACCGCCTCGTAGTCCTGGTCGCCTTCGGACACTCCCGCGTACACGCCTGAGATTGTACGCGTCTCGGGGCGATGGCGACCCCAGACACGCTCGAGCGCCTCGGAGATCTCGCCGACCGTCGCGCGCGCGCGGGCCGCATCGATGGCCCGCTCGAGCAGATTGCCGTCCCGATGACCCGGAGGGCCAGGCGCTTCGCGCCCATCCCGATGACCCGGAGGGCCAGGCGCTTCGCGCCCATCCCGATGACCCGGAGGGCCAGGCGCTTCGCGCCCTGCGCCTCCTCGCGCGAGCGCCTCGAGCGCATCGAGCGTGCGCTTCACCTCCGCCGGGTCGCGCTTCGCGCGCAGCTCGGCGAGCCGCTTCACCTGCGAGTCGCGCACCGCCGCGTTGTCGATCTCCAGCAGATCGAACTCGTTCTCCGCACCGGCCGCCTGATACTTGTTGACACCCACCACGACGTCCTCGCGCCGATCGATGCGCGCCTGGCGTCGTGCGGCGCACTCCTCGATGCGGAGCTTGGGCATGCCCGACTCGATCGCGCGCGCCATGCCGCCGAGCGCCTCGACCTCGGCGATCACCTTGCGCGCCTCCTCGGCCAGCGTCGCCGTCAGCGACTCGAGGAAGTACGAGCCCGCAAACGGGTCGATCACCGCGGGGATGCCGGTTTCCTCCTGCAGGATCAGCTGCGTGTTGCGCGCGATGCGGGCGCTCGTCTCACTGGGCAGCGCGAGCGCTTCGTCGAAGGCGTTGGTGTGTAGCGACTGCGTCCCGCCGAAGACGGCGGCCATCGCCTCGATCGTGGTGCGCACCACGTTGTTCAGCGGATCCTGGTAGGTGAGGCTCGCGCCCGAGGTCTGGCAGTGCGTGCGCAGCATCGACGACTCGGCCTTCTTCGGCGCGAACTGGGCGATCCCTTCCGACCACAACAGACGCGCGGCGCGCAGCTTCGCCACCTCCATGTAGAAATTCATGCCGATCGCGAAGAAGAACGACAGCCGCGGCGCGAAGGCGTCGATCCCCAGACCCTTCGAGAGCGCCGCGCGCACGTACTCGAGCCCGTCGGCGATCGTGAACGCCAACTCGATCACGGCGTTCGCGCCGGCTTCCTGCATGTGGTAGCCGCTGATCGAGATCGAATTGAACTTCGGCATCGACTGCGCGGTGTACTCGATGATGTCGGCCACGATGCGCATGCTCGGCGCTGGGGGATAGATGAAGGTGTTCCGAACCATGAACTCCTTCAGAATGTCGTTCTGGATGGTGCCGGCGAGCTTGGCGGTCGCGACGCCCTGCTCTTCGCCGGCGACGATGAAGCAGGCCAGGATCGGCAGCACCGCGCCGTTCATCGTCATCGACACCGTCACCTGATCGAGCGGAATCCCGTCGAACAGGCGCTTCATGTCCTCGACGCTGTCGATCGCGACGCCCGCCTTGCCGACGTCGCCCGTGACGCGCGGATGATCCGAGTCGTAGCCGCGATGCGTCGCGAGGTCGAAGGCGACCGAAAGCCCCTGCTGGCCGCCCGCCAGGTTCCTGCGGAAGAACGCGTTGGTCTCTTCGGCGGTGGAGAAGCCGCCGTACTGGCGGATCGTCCAGGGGCGATTCGCGTACATCGTCGCGCGCGGACCGCGCAGGAACGGTGCGGCGCCCGGCAGCGTATCGAGCGCTTCGAGCTTCTCGAGGTCCGCCGCCGTGTAGAGCGGCTTGATGCGGATGCCTTCGGGCGTCTCCCACACCAGCTCCTCGGGATCCCGGCCCTTGAGTTCGCTGCGGGCGAACGCGCGCCACTTCTCCAGATCCGCACGCTTCGACATCGTGAAACTCCCGATTCACCGGACGGCGCAAGATAGCCGCTACATCGCGCGGCGATAGCGACCGCCCACCGCGAACAGGGCATCGCAGAGCTGCCCGAGACTCGCCACCTCCACGCTGCACATCAACTCGTCGAAGAGGTTCTCGCCCGCGACGGCGGCCGACTGCAAACGCGCGAGCGCCGCGTCGCAGCGATCGGCGTGACGCAACTGGAACGCGCGCAGATTGCTCAGCTGCTGCTTCTTCTCGATCTCGTCCGAGCGGATCAGTTCCCGCGGCGCCACGTCTTGTTCGGTCGCGCTCTCCGGACGAACGAAGGTGTTGACACCCACGATCGGCAGTGCGCCGGACTGCTTGCGCTCTTCATAGCGCAGGCTCTCGTCCTGGATCTTCGAGCGCTGGTAGAGCGTCTCCATCGCGCCGAGCACGCCGCCACGTTCGGCGAGACGCTCGAACTCGCGCAGCACGGCCTCCTCGACGGCGTCGGTCAACGCGTCGATCACGTAGGCGCCCTGCATCGGATTCTCGTTCTTGGTGAGCCCGAGTTCGCGATTCACGATCAGCTGGATCGCGATGGCGCGGCGAACGGACTCCTCGGTGGGCGTCGTCACGGCCTCGTCGTAGGCGTTGGTGTGCAGGCTGTTGCAGTGGTCGGCAATCGCGGTCAGCGCCTGCAGCGTGGTGCGGATGTCGTTGAACGCCATCTCCATCGCGTGCAGCGAGCGACCCGACGTCTGGACGTGGTACTTGAGCTTCTGCGAGCGCTCGGAAGCGCCGTAGCGCTCGCGCATCGCCACGGCCCAGATGCGCCGCGCGACGCGCCCGATCACGGAGTACTCGGCATCGAGGCCGTTGCTGAAGAAGAACGAGAAGTTCGGCGCGAACGCGTCCACCGCCATCCCGCGCCCGCGCCACGCTTCGACATAGGTGAAGCCGTTGGCCAGCGTGAACGCGAGCTGGGTGATTGGATTCGCCCCGGCTTCCGCGATGTGATAGCCCGAGATCGACACCGAATAGAAGTTCCGAACCTGGTTCGCGACGAACCACTCCTGCACGTCGCCCATCGCGCGCAGCGCGAACTCAGTCGAGAAGATGCAGGTGTTCTGGGCCTGGTCTTCCTTCAGGATGTCGGCCTGCACGGTGCCGCGCACGCGGCGCAGGACGTCGGCGCGGATGCGCGCGTAGGTGTCGGCGTCGACTGCCTCGCGACCCGGAATGCCGAGCAGTCCGAGACCGAGTCCATCGTGGCCCGGCGGCAGCTCGCCGGCGTAGCTCGGGAGCGACGCGAAGCGCGCGCGCAGCGCGTCGAGCTGGCCCGTCTCGCGCAGGTGTTTCTCCACCTGCTGGTCGATCGCGGCGTGCAGGAAGAAGGCGAGGACCACCGGCGCTGGTCCGTTGATCGTCATCGACACGGAGGTCCGCGGGTCGCAGAGGTCGAAGCCCGAGTAGAGCTTCTTGGCGTCGTCGACCGTGCAGACCGACACCCCCGAGTTGCCGACCTTGCCCCAGATATCCGGCCGCTGGTGGGGATCGCGTCCGTACAGCGTCACGCTGTCGAAGGCCGTCGAGAGTCGCGCGCTGCCCTGCCCCGCTGCGAGCAGGTGGAAGCGCCAGTTGGTGCGCTCGGGAGTCCCCTCGCCGGCGAACATGCGCATCGGCTCTTCGTCTTCGCGCTTGAATGGAAACACGCCCGCCGTGAACGGAAACGCGCCCGGCACGTTCTCGCGGCGCAGGAAGCGCAGCGCCGCGCCCCACTCTTCGACGGCCGGCAGCGCGACGCGCGGCAGCTTCGAACCGGAAAGCGTCTCCACGTGATTCTCGACGGGAATGTCCCGGCCACGCACTTCGTAGCTCTGCGTCGCGGCGGCGTAGCGCGCGCGCAGCGCCGGCCAGCCGGCGAGATCGTCGCGCGCCGCTGCGGGCAGCGCCGCGAGCGTCGCGTCGCGTCGCTCGCGCAGCGCCACGACCAGTTCGGGCCTCTCGACCGCGTGCAGCGCCCGATCGAGCGCCCACGCATCGGACGCGCGCTCCGCTTCCGCATCCGATCTCGCGCGGTAGCCACGCACGACCTCGGCGATCTCGGCGAGATAGCGCCGCCGCGACGCCGGCACGAGCGGCTTCGTCTCCGCGGCAGCAGGCGGCGCCTGCTTCGACAGCGCGAAACCATGGCCGGTGCGCGCGGCGAGTCTCGCCACGAGCGCGCGATAGAAGCGCTCGGTCCCCGCATCGCCAAAGCTGCTCGCAATCGTCGCGAACACCGGCACCGCGTCATCGGGCGCGTCGAAGGCCGCGTGATTGCGGCGCCACTGCTTGCGCACGTCGCGCAGCGCGTCCTCGGCGCCATGGCGATCCGACTTGTTCAGCACCACCAGGTCGGCGAGATCGAGCATGTCGATCTTCTCGAGCTGCGAGGGCGCACCGTACTCGGGCGTCATCACGTAGATCGAGAGGTCGGCGAGCTCGGTGATCTCCGAGTCGCTCTGGCCGATGCCGGCGGTCTCGACGAGCACGAGGTCGAAGCCAGCGCCCTGCAACACCGCGACTGCGTCGCGCACGGCGTGCGAGAGCGCGAGGTGCGCCTGGCGTGTCGCGAGCGAGCGCACGTAGACGCCGGGCTGGCCGATCGCGTTCATGCGGATGCGATCGCCGAGCAGCGCACCACCCGTGCGACGCCGCGTCGGGTCGACCAGCAGGCAGCCGATCGTCAGCTGCGGGCGATCGCGGCGCAACCGGCGAACCACTTCGTCGACCACGCTCGACTTGCCGGCTCCGCCGGTCCCCGTGAAGCCGACGATCGGCGCGGGCGCGGCGCGGCGCCGGACCGCCAGCGCCGCGCGCACGCGCTCCGCCTCGGCGCTCGCGTCCGCACCGCGCGCTTCGAACCAGCTGACCAGTCGCGCCACCGCGACGGGTTCGCCGGGCGAGAGCCTCGCCAACTCCGCCTGCACATCGACGCGGGGTCGCTGCGCCGACTCGACCAGGATCTGCCGGATCATACCTTCGAGCCCGAGGCGCCGGCCGTCTTCGGGACTGAAGATGCGCGCCACGCCGAGCGCGTGGAGCTGCTCGATCTCCGCGGGTACGATCACACCGCCACCGCCTCCGTACACTCGTATGTGTCCAGCGCCGCGGGCACGCAACTGCTCCACCAGGAACGCGAAGAACTCCATGTGCCCGCCCTGGTAGGACGAGATGCACACCGCGTGGGCGTCTTCCTGGAGCGCGGCATCGACGATCTCGTCGACCCCGCGGTCGTGGCCCAGGTGGATCACCTCCGCGCCCTGCGCTTGCAGGAGGCGGCGCACGATGTTGATCGACGCGTCGTGACCGTCGAAGAGCGAGGCCGCCGTGACGACGCGCACGGCGCCCGGCTCGGGATTCGCGCCTGCCAGGCGCAGCGACGCCGAACTCACGCCTTTCCCCTTTCGGTGCGCAGCGCGCCAGCCCGGCTCGCGGCGCGCGCACGGTATTTCTCGATCTGGTCGCGCAGCCCCGCGAGTTCGCCGATCCGCGCGTCGAGTTCGGCGAGGCGCTGCGCGAGCACCTCGTCGAGGCGATCGAGCATCGCGGCCGTCGAGCCGCCGATGGCGTGGACGTCGTTCAACTGCCGGATCTCGGCGAGCGGGAGGCCGAGCTTCTTGAGGCGCTGGATGAAGCGGAGGCGCTCGACTTCGTCCGCGCCATACACCCGCCGCCCCGCGGCCTTGCGCCGGACGTCGGGCAGCAACCCGAGTTCTTCGTAGTAGCGGACCGTCCGGGCGGAGAGCCCGGTGCGCTCGCAGACCTCGGCGATCGAGAACTCCGCGGTCTCGGAACCCGGGCGACTCGGAGCGGTTTGCCAGCTCACGTCAACTGGCTAGCACGGCGGCCGGGGCGGCTCAACCGGCAACTCGCGCGCAGCGCTGGGCTCACATCGGCACGACGCTGCGCCGCTTCGTCGGCGGCGCGTCGAGCGCGCGGCCGGCAATCGCCCGGAAGCGCGCGACCAGCTCGTCGCGCAGTCGCTCGGGGGCGACGATCGCGTCGATCACCAGCTCGCTCGCGAGGCGCTCGATGTCGATGTCCTCGCGATACTCGGAGCGCAGCTTCTCGGTGGCGGCTTCGCGCTCGTCTTCGGGCATCGCCTGGAGCTTGTTGTAGTAGACGGCGTTCACGGCCGCTTCGGGACCCATCACCGCGATCATCGCGGTCGGCAGCGCGAGGCACGCGTCGGGCGCAAAGCCCGGGCCGCACATGGCATACAGACCGGCGCCGTACGCCTTGCGCACGATCACCGAAATGCGCGGCACCGTAGCCTCCGCCACCGCCTGCACCATCTTCGCGCCGGCGCGGATGATGCCCTGGCGTTCGACCTGCTTGCCGATCATGAAGCCCGGCACGTCGGCGAGATAGAGCAGCGGGAGACCGTAGGCATCGCAGAGGCCGATGAAGCGCGCGGCCTTGTCGGCGGAATCGACGAAGAGCACGCCGCCCTTCACCTTCGACTG
>JAGSPS010000349.1 GCA_018262315.1 Deltaproteobacteria bacterium
ATCAACGCAGGGAACGCAAAGGACCCGAAGTGTCGCAGAGAAAGGCGCGTCCGGACGACTTGCAGCCACAATCGGCCTCAACGGGCAGCGAGTCGTTCGCGACATCCTGGCTGGCAAGGCACGGCGCCCTACACCCCTGCGTCTTGGGGCCCCGCCCGACATAGAAAGAGAACGAACGCATGGCAACCATTCTGGTCGTCGACGACGAAGTCGGCATCCGCGATCTGCTCTCGGAGATCCTCTCCGACGAGGGCCACACCGTGCGCTCCGCTGAAAGCGCCACTGCGGCACGCGACGCGCGCGCGCGCGAGCGGCCCGATCTCGTGCTGCTCGACATCTGGATGCCGGACACGGACGGGATCTCGCTGCTCAAGGAGTGGGCTTCGAGCGGCTTGCTCACGATGCCCGTGGTGATGATGTCCGGGCACGCGACAATCGAAACGGCGGTGGAAGCGACTCGCATCGGCGCCACCGATTTTCTCGAGAAGCCGATCGCGCTCCAGAAGCTCCTCGCAACCGTGAAGCGCGTGCTTCGGCAGCAGGAGACCCAGCCGGCCACGCGCCTCTCGCTCGCGACTGTCGGCCGCGCGCCCGCGCTGGTCGAGGTGCGCAAGCGGCTCGCGCAGCTCGCGACCGTCGGGCTGCCGCTTCTCCTCCGCGGCGGAGCGGGCATGATGCCGGAGCTGTTCGGCCGTCTCGTTCAGCAGCCCAACACGCCGTGGGTCACCGGCGCGGCGACGCTCGCGGAGGCGCCACAGGACGTGCTCGCGCAGGCTGCGGGCGGCGTGCTGTTCGTCGAGGAGCTCGCCACGCTGTCGCGCGGCGCCCAGCGCGGCCTCGCGTTCGCCGCCGAGCGCGCCGCGCGCCACAAGGTGCGCATCATCTCGTTCACCGCGGAAGAGCCGGACCTGCTCGTCTCCGAGCGCGGCTTCGACGCCGACCTGCTCGCGCGCCTCTCCGGGGTCGTGATGCGACTGCCGCTGCTTCGCGAGTTCGGCGAGGACATCCCGGACATCGCGTCGCTCATGCTGTCGCAGCTCGTCGAGGCGCGGATTTGCCCTCCGCGCCGCTTGTCGACCGCAGCCCTCAACGCCCTTCGGCAATCGCCCTGGCACCGCAATCTCGAGTCCCTCGCGCAGGCGGTGCGGTCCGCGGCGCTCACGTCGCTGGAGGACGAGATCGGCCCGAAGGATGTGGAACGCGTGCTCGGGTCGGACGCGCCCGATGCGGTCGTGCCCGGCATTTCCCTCGATCAGCCGCTGCGCGAGGCGCGCGAGGCGTTCGAGCGGGCCTACCTGGAGCATCACCTCGCGCGTGAGCAGGGGTCGATCGCGAGGGTTGCGGACAAGAGCGGACTGGAACGGACACACCTTTACCGAAAGCTGAAGCAGCTCGGGATCGGGCTCGCGCGGAAGGACGACTGAGCGGCCGAGCTCCTGACCGAAGTCAATCCCGCACGGGGCGAAACGGCCTACAATCCGCGCGCCTCACACCATCGGGGATCCCCGAGTGAAAATCGTCATCCTGGGCGCCGGCCAGGTCGGCTCCACCGTCGCCGAGACGCTCGTCTCTGAGGCGAACGACATCACCGTCGTCGACCTTGACGGCGACCGCCTGCGGCGCCTTCAGGATCGCTTCGACCTGCGCACCGTCACGGGCAGTGCCGCGCAGCCGTCGGTTCTCGAGCAGGCGGGCATCGAGGACGCCGATCTGGTGATCGCCGTCACGCAGTCCGACGAGACCAACCTCGTTGCGTGCCGGCTCGCCGCCGTGCTTTTCAACGTGCCGACCCGGGTCGCGCGCATCCGCTCGCCGGACTTCCTCGCCGACGAGAAGGTCCTCGGTCCCGACGGCTTCGCCGTCGACTTCACGATCGTGCCCGAGCAGGTGATCACCGACTACATCGTGAGGCTGGTCGAATTCCCCGAAGCGCTGCAGGTGCTCGAGTTCGCCGACGGCCAGGTCAGCCTCGTGGCGGTGCGCGCGTTCGAGGGCGGGCCGCTCGTGGGCAAGCCGATCGCGGAGCTCCGCAAGCACATGCCGAAGGTCGACGCGCGGGTCGCGGCGATTTTCCGCGGCGACCGTCCGATTGCGCCGGAGGGCGACACCATCATCGAGGCGGGCGACGAGGTGTTCACGCTTGCCGCCACCAAGAACATCCGCGAGGTCATGCGCGAGCTGCGGCGCATGGACAAGCCCGTCCGGCGAGTCATGATCGCCGGCGGTGGCAACATCGGGCTGCGGCTCGCCCGGGCGCTGGAGCGCGAGTACGTCGTCAAGCTCATCGACCGCAACAAGAAGCGTTGCGAGATGCTTTCCACGCGTCTCGAGCGCGCCCTGGTGCTGCAGGGCGACGCGACGGACGAGAGCCTGCTGGAGAGCGAGAATGTCGACGAGATGGATCTCTTCGTCGCGGTGACGAACGACGACGAGAACAACATCATGTCCTCCCTGCTCGCGAAGCGGATGGGGGCGCGGCGCGTCGTCGCCCTCATCAACCGCCGCGCATATGCCGACTTGCTCGAAGCCGGCCGCATCGACGTGGCGATCTCGCCGGCCCAGGTAACGATCGGCAGCCTGCTGCAGCACATCCGCCGCGGCGACGTCGCGCGCGTCCACTCGCTGCGACGCGGCGCGGCCGAGGCGCTCGAGGCGATCGTCCACGGCGACCGCGAGTCGTGCAAGGTCGCCGGACGCCGGATCGAGGAGATCGAGCTGCCCAAGGGTGCGACCATCGGCGCGATCGTGCGCGGCAAGGAAGTGCTGATGGCGCATCACGACACCGTCGTCCAGCCGGACGATCACGTGATCGTGTTCGTCGCGAACAAGAAGATGCTGCCGAAAGTCGAGAAGCTCTTCCAGGTCGCGGCGCGGTTCATCTAGATATCCGCGCCGTCCTGCGATGGTCCGCGTCTTCCCCGTCCTGCACGTGCTTTCGGCGGTGATCGCCATCTTCGGCCTGACGCTGCTGTTGCCGCTCGCCCTGTCGCATTTCCTGGACGACGGCGCCTCCTTCGCGTACGACGAGGCGATTCTGATCACCTTCGCGTCGGGCGCGGCCCTCTGGGGAATGACCCGCGAGCACAAGGGCGAGCTGCAGACGCGCGACGGCTTTCTGCTGGTTTCGCTCGTCTGGACGGTGCTGCCCGCGTTCGCGACCATTCCGCTCATCGTAGCGATCCCCGGGCTGTCGTTCACCGACGCGTATTTCGAGACGGTCTCGGGGCTAACCACGACGGGCGCTACGGTTCTCACCGGGCTCGACCATCTGCCCGCTTCGCTCAACCTCTGGCGCACCCAACTCGTTTGGATGGGTGGCATGGGCGTCGTCGTGCTGGCGGTTGCGATCCTGCCGCTCCTCGGTGTCGG
>JAGSPS010000350.1 GCA_018262315.1 Deltaproteobacteria bacterium
GCTCACGGCCTGCTTCGCGAGCTGCTCCTGCTCGCGCAGGTTCACCACTTCGCGTACGCGCTTGCGCTCCTTGCCCTTGCCCGGCGCAGCGGGCGCCGCACCGAGATCGGCCGGGCGATCGACCGCTCCGCGCGGCGCTTCGCGCAGCGGCTCCCCGGGATGCGCGGCCGCTGCGACTTGCGCGGGCGGGAACGCCTCGCTTTCGGGTGTTGCGCTCTCCTCCGCGAACGGCTCGGGCTCGGCACTCGCTGCCTCACCGAACTCCACGCCGGGGACTGCTTCGATCGGTTGGGACTCTCGAGTCGGCTCGGGCTCGGGCGCCACTTCGACGCTGGGCGCCTCGACGCGCAGCCGGGCGGGAGGCGGTGCCGGAGCGGGCTCCGGCGCGCGCTTGCGGCGTCGGATCACGGCGCCGCCGCCCTGGCCCTCGACGCGGCGTTCGGTGACCTGTGCACCCGGGGCGTAACCGCCGAGCCGTTCGCGCAGCAGCGCCGCGGTGTCCTCGTCGAGGGAAGCCATCGGCCCCGGAACCTCGATGCCCAACGACTTGGCGCGCTCGACCAGATCGTTGCGTTCGAGGCCGAGTTCTTCGGCGATTTTGTACGCCCGGATCTTCGCCATCGTGGTTCCACACGCCGCACCCGGTGCGGCGCTCTGGGGAAAACTAGCTGGAGCCGCCCGTCGCTCCTGCGTCGGTCGGCGGCGTGGGAGGCGCGGGCGGCGCCGCCGCCGCCGCTGCCGCTTCCGCCATCGCGGTCGCCGCGGCGGCCGCCTCTTGCGCGACGCGCTCGGCGTCGAGGCGTCGCTGCTCGGTGGCCAACTCCGCTGCGCGTTGCTTCACCGCCGTCGCGCCGGCCTCATCGATGCCCGGGAGCTGCATCAGCAGCTCCACCGGCTGCTGCGCGAGATCGTCGAGTGAGGTGACGCCCTGATTGAGCAGGATCTCGGCCTCCGGCTCGCCCCAGCCCTCGACCACCGACACGGCCTGCGCGAGCCATTGCGCAACCTCGCGCATCTTCGACTCGCTCTTGATGTCGATTCGCCAGCCCGTGAGTTGCACCGCCAGCCGCACGTTCTGGCCCTTGCGGCCGATCGCGAGCGAGAGCTGGTCGTCGGGGACGATCACGTCCATCGCCTTGGCGCCCTCGTCGATGATCACCTTCGAAACCTGCGCGGGCGAGAGCGCGCTGCACACGTAGCGCGCCGGATCCGGGCTCCAGGGCACGATGTCGATGCGCTCACCGCGCAGCTCCTGCACCACCGACTGCACGCGACTGCCCTTCATGCCGACGCAGGCGCCGACCGGATCGACGTCGCTGTCGCGCGACGCGACCGCGATCTTCGAGCGCACGCCCGGCTCGCGCGCGGCGGACTCGATCGTCACGATGCCCTCGTAGATCTCGGGCACTTCGGATTCGAAGAGCTTCTTGAGCAGGTCGATGGTGGCGCGCGACAGGATGATCTGCGGGCCCTTCGCTTCCTTGTTGACGTCGATCATGTAGGCGCGGATGCGGTCGCCGGGGCGATAGCTCTCGCGCTGCACCTGCTCCTTGGCGGGCAGCACGGCTTCGGCGCGACCGAGGTCCACGATCAGCGATCCCTTTTCGAAGCGGCGCACGATGCCGTTCACCACCTCGCCCTTGCGATCCTTGTACTCGTCGAAGACGATGCCGCGCTCCGCCTCGCGGACGCGTTGGATGATCACCTGCTTGGCGACCTGCGCGAGGATGCGGCCGAAGCCCTCGGTGTCGAGCTTCACGCCGATTTCGTCGCCGATCTCGACTTCCGGGTCCAGTTCGCGCGCCTTGGCGACGAGCACCTGCGTCTCGGGGTCGGTGAGCACCTCGACCACCGTGCGGAACTCGAAGAGCTCGACTTCGCCGGTCTCTTCGTTGTAGGTCGGTTCGATGGTCTTGTCGGCGCCGAATTTCTTGTGGGCGGCCTGGACCATCGCCTCTTTCAGCGCATCGACGATGATCTTCTTGTCGATGCCCTTGTCCTTGGCGATCTGGTCGATTTCACGCTTGAGCGGGATCATCTCGCTTCCCCCGAGTTCCTGCTCTTCTTGGCGAAGTCGGCGCTGGTGAAGTGATAGATCTGGTTCGCCTTCGACACTTCGTCGAACGGGATCTCGATCGGTTTGCCATCGACGCGCACCTGCGCGCGACCGCCCTCGAAGGCGACGAGTTCGCCGCGGAAACGGCGGCGCCCGTCGATCGGCCGGCGCGTCTCGATCTTCACTTCCCGGCCACAGGCAGCGCTGAAATCCTTTTCGCGGGCGAGCACGCGGTCGAGCCCGGGCGAAGAGACTTCCAGCGTGTACGCGCCCGGCATCGCGGCCTCGGCGTCGAAACAACTCGCCAGTCGGCCATCGCCGTCGTGCGTGTCGATCACGACGCGCACCACCTTGCCGGCGAGTTCGGCGGTGACCAGTTCGAAACCGTGGTCGGCGACGACCGGCTCGATGAGCGCGCGCAGCGATTCGGGAATGTCGTGGTACATCGACGCCTACCCTGCGATGAAGAAAGCTTCGATGAGGAGGGGCGAACCTGCCGAGAGCGGAAAAAAAAAGGCGAGCCCCGAGCCCACCTTCGACCGACGAACGACCGACCAAGTACCGATCCCACTTGCGCCAGAGCCACGCAAGTGGGCGGACCTTATCCGAATTCCTGGACTGCGGCAACCGCTCCGGAGGCTCGCTCCGCGCCTGCGGCGCTAGCGCGCCGGGACCTCGATCGTTCCGACCAGATCCGCGACGCGCGCGACGCCGTGCCGCCGCGCATGGGCTTCGATACCCTCGGCCACTTCGAGCGCCGCCAGCGGGTTCAGATAGTTGGCGGTGCCGACCTGAACGGCCGTCGCGCCGCAGATCAGGAACTTGATCGCGTCCTCGGCGTTCATGATCCCGCCGATCCCGCAGATCGGAATGCGCACGGCCTGCGATGCCTGCCACACCATGCGCAGCGCGACCGGCCGGATCGCGGGACCGGAAAGCCCGCCCAACACGTTGCTCAACACGGGCCGTCGCGTCTCGATGTCGATGTCGAGCGCCTGGAGCGTGTTGACGAGCGAAAGCCCGTCGGCGCCCTCGCCCTCGCAGACGCGCGCCATCTCGCGGATGTCGGTGACGTTGGGCGACAGCTTCACGAGCAGCGGCGCGGAGGTCGCGCGCCGCGTCGCGCGCACCAGCTGCGCCAGCACCTCGGCGCGCTGGCCGAACTCGATTCCGCCGCTCTTCACGTGTGGACACGAAGCGTTGATCTCGAGCCCCGCCACGCGGGGTACGCCGCTGAGCCGCTTGCAGACCTCGGCGTAGCGGTCGATCTCGGTCTCGAACACGCTCGCCACGACGACGACTCCTGCGGCGAGGGCCGGGAGCTTTTCGGTGATGAAGGCGTCCACGCCCACGTTCTCGAGGCCGATCGCGTTCAGCATCCCCGCCGGCGTCTCGGCAATTCGCGGCGGCCGGTTCCCCTGGCGCGGCTCCAGCGTGATGCTCTTCGCGACGATCCCGCCGATCCGCGCGAGATCGAAGAACGGCGCGAACTCGGCGCCATAGCCGAAGGTGCCCGACGCCGTGAGCACCGGATTGCGCAGCGCGATGCCGCCGAGCTTCACACGCGTGTCGACGGTGCTCACGGCAGGCCCGCCCACGCGACCTGCCCCGCCTCGAAGACTGGCCCGTCTCGACACACCAGTGCGATACTGCCGTCGGCGCGCGGCACTGCGCAGCCGAGGCAGACGCCGAAGCCGCACGCCATGCGATTCTCGAGTGACACCTGACAGGAGCGCCCGCGCAGGGCCGCGATCTCCGCGGCGCGCCGCATCATCGGCGTCGGGCCGCAGGCGTAGATCGCCTCGCCGCCAGCGCCGGCGTCGAGCGCGGCTTCGAGCAGCTCGGTCACGCGGCCGCGATGACCGCGGCTGCCGTCCTCGGTTGCGATGCGAAGCTCGACGCCGAGCGCCGCGAAGTCGTCGCATCCCATCAGCTCCGCTTCGCTGCGCGCGCCGAGCATCACGACGACGGGACCGCGCTGCGCTGCGCGCGCAGCCAGTTCGTAGAGCGACGCGATTCCGGTTCCGCCGCCGACGAGCAGGGCGCGACGCCCCGCCACCGGCATCGCGAACGGAACGCCGAGGGGGCCCACGACGCGCACCCGGTCGCCGGCGTGCGTCTCCGCGAGCAGCCGGGTGCCGCGGCCCGCCACCTTGTAGAGCACCTCGATCTCGGGCGGCGCGGCGACGCCGAGCGTGCGGTACACCGCCATCGGTCGCGGCAGCAGCGGGTCGAAGCGGAGCGCTGCGCCGCGCGCACCGGGTGAGAGCATCACGAAGCGGCCGGGTTCTGCGCCCGGCCAGCCCGCGACGGCGAGACGCAGGCGGAAGTTGCTGCCGCCTTCGGCGCGATTCTCGCGGACCTCTGCGTCGACGCGCAGCGGGAGCGCGAGCTGCGCGCTCTCCTTCAAGACGCTTCCCCGCCGAGCGCACGGCTCATCAGCACGGCGTCCTCCGTCGCGTCGTAGTAGCGCGGCCGGCGACCGACCGCGACGAACCCGAGTCGCTCGTAGAGCGCGATCGCCGCGGCGTTCGAGGCGCGCACTTCGAGGTGCGCGGCGACCGCCCCGGCGCGCGCCGCATCGGCGAGAGCGGCCGCGACGAGCGCCGTCCCCACGCCGCGCCGGCGCGCCGCCGGCATCACCGCGACGAGCAGGATCTCCAGCTCGTCCGCCGCGCAGCGCGCGACGACGAACCCGTGTGCAGCGCGCCGCGACGAACGCGCGACCCGCGCAATCAGCGTCGGATCGGTGAACGCCGCGCGCAGCGACGCCTCCGACCACCCGGGCAGCGCGGACGCGCGGGCGAGCGACGCGAGCGCGGCGGCATCCCTCGCAACGGCGGCCTCGACGAGATGCAGCTCCGCCGCACGCGCGGCGTCAATCACGCTTCATCTCGATCTGCAGCGCGCGGATCTTGCGCGAGAGGCTCTCGCGCGCGAGTCCCACCACCTCGGCGGTGCGCGACACGTTCCAGCCGTGCTCGCGGAGCTTGGCGAGCAGCCATTCGCGCTCGAAGGCGCGGCGCGCCTCTTCGAGCGTCGAGCCGGACGGACCCGGCCGCACCTCGCCGATCCGCACGGTGTCGGGCAGGTCCTCGACGGTGATGTGCTCGCCGGGCGTCATCAGCACCAGCCGCTCCATCAAGTTGCGCAGCTCGCGCACGTTCCCCGGCCACGCGTAGTTCTGGATCGCATCGATGGCCTTCGCCGCGATCGTCTTCACGCGCGCGCCCGACTCCGCGCAGAACTCGTCGACGAAGGACTTGGCGAGAATCGGGATGTCCTCGCGGCGCTCACGCAACGGCGCGACGTGGAACGGGATCACCGCGAGCCGATAGAAGAGGTCTTCGCGGAAGTTGCCCGCGGCGATCTCCTTCTCGAGTTCCTTGTTGGTGGCCGCGATCACGCGCACGTCCACTTCGATCGGCTCGGTGCCGCCCACCCGCTCGAACTTCGACTCCTGCAGCACGCGCAGCACCTTGGCCTGCGTCTTCAGCGACATGTCGGCGATCTCGTCGAGGAAGATCGTCCCGCGGTCGGCCAATTCGAACTTGCCGCGCTTGCGCGCGATGGCGCCGGTGAAGGCGCCCTT
>JAGSPS010000117.1 GCA_018262315.1 Deltaproteobacteria bacterium
GCGAGGGCGCGAGCCTCGATCTCTCCTGCGCTTCGGTGCGCGACGCCGAGCGCGAGCCGCGCGCGATCTACGTGCACGCGAGCACGATGGCGGCGCTGATTCCGCTGCTCGACGGGGTCGCCGATCGCACCTCGGTTGCGGTACTGGGGAGCGTGTCGCCAGCAGCGGGCGTCGCCACCGGCCCGGACACCGCACCCGATGCGAAGCCCGCCGAGGACCAGGAACAGCGGCGCCGCGCCGCCGTGCTCGAACGCGCCGATTCCGATTCGGAAGCACGAGCGAAGCCCGACGCCGACGCCGACGCCGAGGGCGGCGGGGCGGATCCGGAGCGCCGCGCACCCGGTCTGCCGAGCGATCGCGACGCCGATCTCGTTCGCTAAGCTGCCGGCCCTCGCGTCCTACGCGATCCCGCCGTGGCGGTGTAGCTCAGCTGGTTAGAGCAGCGGTTTCATAAGCCGCGTGTCCCCGGTTCGAGTCCGGGCACCGCCACCAGGGCGAAGTGTTGGAGCGACGAAAGCCGTCGCGGGGCGCGTCCGCCCCGGCGGCTGATCAGCGTGTGCCGAAGACGCTGAGGATGGCGTCGAGGTTCGCTCGCACGCGCTCCGGCGGGACGCCGACCGTCGGTGCGTAGAGCAGCGGCTCGTCGCTCAGGTCCTTCCACTCGGCGAGTCGGTCGCGCGCTTCGTCGGGCGTGCAGGCGATCGCGATCTCGTCGACCAGCGCGTCGGGAATCGCGTCGGCCATCGCGCGCAGGTCGAAGCGCGCGAGCGCGGCGCGGCAGGCGGCGGCGACTTCGGGCAGTGCGTGGAAGGCGAGGATCGTGTGGTAGACGGAGACGGTGAAGTAGAAACCGATCTGGCCCTTGGCGTCGCGCACGGCCTGCTCGCGGGTCGCTGCGAGCGACGTCAGGACGTACGGCGCGAGCTTGCAACTTCCCGCCGCCCGACCCGCCTTTGCCTCGGCGGCGCGCAGCCAGGGGAGGGTGCGCTCGCGGTGCCAGCGTCGCGTCGCAATCGGGTGTCCTACCAGCGCGTCGGCCGTTGCGCCCGCGGCGCCGACCATCTTCTCGTTGACGCCCGCTACCCAGATCGGGATCGCCGTGCGCGCGGCGCCGGGACGCGTGAATACCGGGATCTTGATTTTCCAGAACTCCCCGTCGAAGCGGAACCCGAAGCCGCTCGTCGCGGCGAAATAGGCGCGCAGCAGTCGCACGAGTTCCGCCATGCGAGCGGCCGGTCTCGCGAACGGCACGCCGAACCACTCCTCGTTCATGCGCTTCGTGCCGCTGCCGAGCCCGAGCACCATGCGGCCGTCCGAGACTTCGTCGAGATCCAGGGCTGCCGTGCCGTGCACGATCGGCGAGCGCGTGAAGGCGTTCGCGATGCCGGTGCCGAGGCGCGCGCGCGACGTGCTCACAGCGATTGCGCCGAGCGTCGCATAGGCGTGCGCGTTGAAGAACTCGATGCCGAAGACCGCGTCGAAGCCGGCGGCTTCGGCGCGCTGGGCGAGCGCGACGTTGGCCTTCGCGGTACCGCCGGTGAGGATGAGTCCCTGGGGCACCTTGCGTCCTCCGCTTGCGAGTGGCGGCAACGCTACCGGTGCAGCGGGACGATGCCCAGCGCATCCCCGGTCTCGGCGAGCGGCTCCGGGCCGTCACCGCGCGCGCCCGCCTGGCCCGGCACGCAGCTTGCGCTGCCCGCCGTGCGCCACATCGAACAGTGACGCTGCGCCATCCCCCCGAAGGGCCTGGCCGCCGCCGAGGGGTTCCTGCGCGGTCAAGCTGATGCCTCGATTGGTCGATTGAGAGGACGACAAAGAGAGGAGTATCCCATGGTCGGAGGCGTGAAAGGCACCGCCATCGAATCCGTCGTCGCGGACGTGAACCGACTCGTCGATGCCGGGGTCGTCAGCCGTGCGGATCTCGAGGTGCGACTCGAAGCCGAGGACCTGGAATTGCTCGAGCAGAAACTGATGCCGTCGGTCTGGTATTCGCTCGGCTCCTACGGGCGCCTCACGCAGCTCCTCTTCGAGACGGAGGGGCGCCGGCGGATCGAGTACCTGGTGGAGCGCGGGCGTCGAGCGGCCGAGCGGATCCGCAATGCAGGGCTCTACGCGCAATTCACCGCCGACCGCGACCGCTGGGGCGACCGCCTCGGCGCGATGATGGTGACGCTCGGGCACGCGATGTACCGCGACACCGAATGGAAGTTCCAGCTGCTCGCAGGGGGCGGCGGCATGCGCTTCGAGATCGAGATCAGTGTTCCGGAGACCTTCCCGGACGTGTGTCGTCACGCCACCCAGGGTTTCATCGAGTACACGGCCATCCATGCTGAAGGACGGAACGTGCGCGTCTCGAGCGAGCGCGTCGGGCCCACCCGCATCGTGATCCGAGCCGCTGCGACGTAGTGTGGCCAGGGGCTGGGAAGGGAAAAGCTTTTCCCACTCTCGCCCTCGGCGATCCGTCTCGATCTGGACGGCCGATCGGACTCCGTCTCGACCTGGACGAAAAAATTCCCTTCTGCGCCGGCTGCTTGGGGGCGGAGCGCATGACCCATACCTGATGGTACACGGCTTGCTCTTCTACTCCCCGTCCTGGGAGGGCTGCCATGCGAAAGCTGTTGGTGCTAGTCGTGGTGGCGCTCGGATTCGGATTCCTCGGGGCGTCGCCGTCCCAGGCCACCCCGATTGGCCCGGCCTGCGGAACCTGCCAGGGATCGATCTACGAAATAAGCTCGACCGGCGTCCCGCTCCCCGACATCGATCCCCTGCACGAAACCTTCCGAATCACCTACACGATCGACACGACCGGCTACAACGGCGGGGACACGAAGCTCAACGCGGTCGCCCTCAAGGTGAGTTCGATGTTGGTCGGCATGTCGCTCATCGACGCTCCGGACGGGGTGGCGGGTTGGACCACGTGGATGGGCGGCCTCAACGCGAATGGCTGTTCCGGCTCGGGTTCCGGCCTCGACTGCGCCTATGCCGGCTTATACGCCGTGACGGCGCCGAACGGCACCTACTCCTGGGTCTTTGATCTCACGATGAATAACGGAGCGCTGTTCACCGCTCTGAACTCGTCGTCCATCAAGGCGCGCTACACCGACGCCAATGGCGTAAAGGTGGGCGCCCTCGTTTCCGAGAACCTCACACTCACGATCGTGCCCGAGCCTTCGACCGGTCTTCTGGTCGGCCTCGGTGGATCGATTCTCGCGGCGCGGCGCTCGCGCCGGCGATAGCGAAAGCGCCTCGCTGCCCCCCAGCGAAGCCGACGCACGGTGTTGGGAGTGAGGGCATCGCAGGGATTCCGCGACGAGCGCAACACCCTACTTCCCTGGTGTCACACTATGCTGACGGGGTGGTCCGACCGGCGCCGAGGCGGTGCTTCTGCACCTTGCCGGTCACGGTCCGCGGCAGCGATGCCACCGCGACGAACGAGCGCGGCACCTTGAAGGTGGCAAGGCGCTCGCGGCCCCAACTCCGCAACGACGCCTCGTCCAGTACCGCTCCGCGTGCGAGCACGACGTAGGCGCAGCCGACTTCGCCGAAGCGCTCGTCCGGCACCCCCACCACGGCAATCTCGCGCACATCGGGGTGCTGCTGGAAGGTCTCCTCGACCTGCGCTGGGTACACGTTCTCGCCGCCCGAGATGAACAGGTCGCGCAAGCGACCCACCAGCGTGACGAAGCCCTCGGCGTCGATCGTCGCCAGATCGCCGGTGCGCAGCCAGCCGTCCTCGCGCAGCGTCTCGGTGGTCGCTTCGGGACGCTTCCAATAGCCGGTCATCGTGATCGGCCCGCGCACGACGATCTCGCCGGTCTCGCCGATTGCGACGTCGCGCCACGCGTCGGTCGGCCCGTCGATCGCGTCACGCCGCACGACGCGCACTTCGGCGTGGAACACCGGCTTGCCGACACTCCCGGCCTTGCGGATCGCGTCGCGCGCGTCGAGACAGCACAGGATCGAGGTTTCCGTCTGACCGAAGCCCTGTTTCAACAACATGCCGCGCGCTTCGAAAGCGTGGATCAGTTCGACGGGGATCGCGGCGCCGGCCGTGAACGCGAAGCGCAGCTTCGCGACGAGTTCGGCGCGGTCGGGCCGCGCGTCGAGAGCGCCCAGCAATTCGCGGAACATCGTCGGCACGCCGCCGAAGAACGTGACGCCGTGTTCCGCAACGGCCTGCCAGAGCGCCGTCGCATCGAAGTGGCGCTGCAAGACCAGCGAGGCCCCGCCATAGAGCGCTGGAATCGAGAGGATCTGCAAGCCGAACGAGTGGAAGAGCGGCACGACCACCAGCACGCGGTCGCGTCCCGAGCAGTCGAAGAAGAGCTGTGCGTTGAGCGAATTGAAGAGCGTCTTGCGGTGCGGGAGCAGCGCGCCCTTGGGCGCGCCCGTCGTCCCGGACGTGTACATGAGGATCATCGGGTCGTCGGGGGTCACCGGCGCCACCGAGAAGTCGGGCGCGTGCGCCAGCAGGGTCAGCTCGTAGGCGTCGGGCGCGGCGCCGACCGCCAGGCGCAGCGGCGGATCGGTCATTCCTGCACAGGCACGCGCCACGCGGTCCTCCAGTCCCGCTTCGTAGAGCAGCACGCGCGGCTCTGCGTCGTCGAAAATCTGGCGCAGCTCGGGTGGCGCGAGGCGCGTGTTGATCGGCAGCGCGATGGCGCCGAGTCGCGCCGCCGCAAAGACGCTTTCCAGGAACGCCGCGCGATTGGCGAGCAGGATCGCGACGCGATCGCCGCGCGCGACGCCCAGATGCCCCAGCCACGCAGCGCAGCGCGCGCAGCGCTCTTCGAGCGCCCGGTAGTCGAGCGTGCGATGCGTCGTGCTCCGCGCGCCGCCGGGGCCGACGTCGTTCTCGCCCCGCGTGAGCGCTTCGATCAGCGCAACGCGATCGCCGCTCACCGCAGCCCGCCGCGCGAGCCAGCCTCCGGCGTTGTGAAGCGCGCTCTTCTCCATGCGCGTCCTCGGATAACCGAGGGAGCAGGGCCCTGCCAGACGCTCTACCTTGATCCGAGGAGGTGCACCGATGAACTTGAAAGGCGAGGCGGCCTACGTCGGGCGGCACTGTGGATCGAACACCTATCGCGTGACGCCGGAGTTGGTGCGCTTCTACGCCGACGCGCTCGACGACGCGAGTCCTCTCTACGAGCAGCTGGCGCCGTCGCTGCTCTTCCACTCCGAGTGTTACAAGGTGCTCGGGGAGTGGTACCTGAAGAACCTCTTCGGGAACCTCCACGCGCGTCAGGACTGGGAGCTCTTCGGGGAGATTCCGATCGGCGCGACCGTCCATTCGCGCTCGACGATCATCGAGCGCTACGTCAAGCGCGGTCGCGATTACGTGGTCAACGAGACCGACCTGCTCGACGCGGAAGGCCGCCTGCTCGTGCGCGGTCGCACCCACCAATCCTTCCTCCCGGCAGGTGGGGCGCCACCGGCGGGTTTCGTGGTCGACGAAAAAACGGCGAACGACAAGGCGGTCCGCGAGGCGCGCCCGGCGTTCCCGGCCGCGACGGGTCCCGAGTTGCCGGTGCTCGAGAAGGTCGTCGACGCGCGGCGCTGCTGGATGTTCTCCGGGCCGGGCAAGAACTATCACACCGACCGCGAGATGGCGCAGCAGCTCGGTTTCCCGAACATCGTCGTGCAGGGGATGATGAGTACCTGCTTCGTCCACCAGCTGATGCAGAACCGCTTCGGACGCGGCTGGGTGGTGGGCGGCAAGATGTCGGCGAAGCTCACCAACGTGCTGTGGGTGGACGAACGCGTCGTCGTGCGCGGCAAGATTCGCGAAGAGTCGCCCGAAGGAACGGGTACACGCGTCGGCTGCGACGTGTGGGTGGAGAAGGCGGACGGAACGAAGATCCTCGTCGGCGACGCGAGCGCGCTCGCGTAGACGCGATCCGCTGTTGCGCGCGGTCGCGGCGGCGCTGCAAGCGCTCGGGCTCGAAGGATGTTCGATCGCCGTCGCGTGCTCCGGCGGCGTGGACTCGATCACGCTCGCCCACGCGCTTCATCAGCTCGCCGATCGAGCGCGGCTCCGCATCTCGATCGTGCACGTCAATCACTCGCTGCGCGGCGCCGAGTCCGACGCCGACGAAGCGTTCGTGCGCGACTTCGCGGCTTCTCTTGCGCTGCCGTTCGCAGCTGCGCGCGTCGACCCGCGCGCGCTCGTGCAGGGCGCCGCGACGAGCCGCTCGCGACCCACCGTGCAGGAAGCCGCCCGGCGCCTGCGCGCCGATGCGCTGCGCCGACTCGCCGTGGGGCTCGGCGCCGATCCGATCGCTACCGCGCACACCGCCGACGACCAGGCCGAGACCGTGCTGTTGCGCCTGCTGCGGGGCAGCGGTCCGGAGGGGCTCGGCGGGATCCCCGAGCGTTCGCTCGACGGGAAGGTGGTGCGGCCGCTGCTGCGGGTCTCGCGGGCCGACCTGCTGGATTACGCGCGGGCCCACGGGTTCGCCTGGCGGGAGGACCCGAGCAACGCCAACCCCCACTACGCCCGTGCGCGGCTCCGCGCCGACTGGGTCCCGGGCCTCGCACGCCACTTCAACCCCAAGCTGCTCAGGGCGATCGGAGATCTGGCCGAAGCGCAGCGCAGGGAGTCCGAATGGGTCGGTGCGTTCGTCGAGCTGGAGGCGTCGCGGCGCTTCGCATGGAACGAAGCCGGGCAGCTCTGCATCGACGCCAAGGGATGGGAACCCGATGCGACTCCGGATGCCCTCGCGCGACGCCTCGCACGACTCGCGCTGCACCGACTCGGGGCCGGGCGCGACGTGACGCGTGCGCACATCGACCGGATCGTGCGCTTCTGGCGCACCGCGAAGCCGGGTCGCTCGATCGAGCTGCCGGGCGGGCTCGAGCTCGCGTGCGACGCGCAGGGCTTTCGCTTCGGTCGTCATTTGCCGTCCAGGCGCGGATGCTAGTCTGCGTCCTGATTGGGAAATCGGGTCCGGGGTGCACCCTGGATCGAGCGTGAGGTCGGCGTGACGCAGCAGTTCTACAAGAACATGGCTCTGTGGGTCGTGATCCTGCTGATGATCCTGCTCCTGGTGACCATGCTTCGGCAGAGCCAGACGACGCCGCCCGATGTCCCCTTCTCCAAGTTCCTCGCCCAGGTCGAGGCCGGCGAAGTGGCTGCCGTGACGATCGAGGAGGGCCGCATCGAAGGCCGCCTCGCCTCCGGTCAGCCGTTCACCAGCTACGCGCCTGCGGTCACCGACAAGCTGCTCGAAAGTCTGGCAGCGAAGAACGTCGAGGTGACGGCGCGGCCGGCTCGCGAGTCGCCGATGTGGCAGCAGATCCTGATCATGTGGTTCCCGTTCCTGCTGCTGATCGGGCTCTGGGTCTTCTTCATGCGCCAGGTGCAGTCCGGTGGTGGCAAGGCGATGAGCTTCGGCAAGTCGCGCGCGCGATTGCTCAACGAGAGCCAACAGCGCGTGACCTTCGCCGACGTCGCGGGCGTCGACGAGTCGAAGGCCGAACTCGAAGAGATCATCGCGTTCCTGCGCGACCCGAAGAAGTTCACGCGCCTGGGCGGCCGCATCCCGAAGGGCGTGTTGCTGGTCGGTCCGCCCGGCACCGGCAAGACGCTGCTGGCGAAGGCGGTGGCGGGCGAAGCGGGCGTCCCGTTCTTCTCGATCTCGGGCTCCGATTTCGTCGAGATGTTCGTCGGCGTCGGTGCGTCGCGCGTGCGCGACCTGTTCCTGCAGGGCAAGAAGAACGCACCGTGCATCATCTTCATCGACGAGATCGACGCAGTCGGGCGTCACCGCGGCGCCGGTCTCGGCGGCGGTCACGACGAACGCGAGCAGACGCTGAACCAGCTGCTCGTCGAGATGGACGGCTTCGAGAGCAACGAAGGCGTGATCCTGGTCGCCGCGACCAACCGCCCCGACGTGCTCGACCCGGCGCTGCTCCGTCCCGGCCGCTTCGACCGCCGCGTCGTGGTGCCGCGCCCCGACTTCCGCGGGCGCTACGAGATCCTGAAGGTGCACACGCGCCGCGTCGGTACGCCGGGCTTCGTGGGCGCCGATCTGCAGAACCTCGTGAACGAGGCCGCGCTGCTCGCCGCGCGTCGCGAAGGCTCGCGCGTGGCGATGATCGACTTCGAGCGCGCCAAGGACAAGGTGTTGCTGGGCGCCGAGCGGCGCAGCCTGGTGATGACCGACGAGGACAAGCGCATCACCGCCTATCACGAAGGCGGCCACGCGCTGGTCGCGATGCTCTCGAAGAGCAGCGACCCGGTGCACAAGGTCACGATCATCCCGCGCGGCATGGCGCTCGGGGTGACGCAGACGCTGCCGCCGGAGGACCGCTACAACCTGACGCGCGACCAGATCCTCGCGATGATCAAGCACGCGATGGGCGGTCGCGCGGCGGAGGAACTGGTCTTCGGTCACCTCTCGACCGGCGCGTCCAACGACCTCCAGCAGGCGACGCGACTCGCGCGCCAGATGGTCTGCAAGTACGGCATGAGTGACAAGCTCGGGCCCGTATCCTACGGCGACGACGACCACGACGTGTTCCTCGGTCGCGACTTCATGACGCGCAAAGATTTCAGCGAGAAGAAGTCCGAGGAGATCGACGAAGAGGTGAGCCAGACGCTCAACTCGCTGTACGTCGAGGCCAAGCAAGTCCTGCTGGAGAACCGCGCGACGCTGGACCGCATCGCCGAATCGCTGCTGGAGCGCGAGACGCTCGACACGGCGGACCTGCGACTGCTGATCGCCGGCGAAGCGCTTCCGGCGCTTGCGCTGCCGAAAGGCGGAGAGCCGGCGTCACCCGAGCCGCGTCGCGAGGCAAAGGTCGAACCGCTGCCGAAGTTCTCGGGCAAGAAGCTGCCCGATCCGGAACCGATTCCGGGTTAGGTCCGCGAACGGGCCAAAGCCCAGCGAAGTCCAAGGAGCACGCCCGCGCTGCGCCAGCGGAAGGGAGGGCCGTCGATGCGAAGCCCGATCTTCTCGCGAGATCGCGTGACGGTGGTCGGGGTGCTGAACGCGACGCCCGATTCGTTCTCCGACGGCGGCCGCTTCGTCGTGGGCGATCGGATCGACCTGGACGCGGTCGTCGAAGAGGCGCTGCGGATGCAGCGCGCCGGTGCGCACGTGCTCGACGTCGGCGGCGAGTCGACCCGGCCAGGCGCCGTGGAGGTGCCGGCGGACATCGAGGTCGCGCGCGTCGTGCCGATTCTCGAGGCGCTCTCCAAGGCGTGCGAGCTGCCGCTCTCGATCGACACCCGCAAGAGCGCCGTTGCGCGCGCCGCGCTCGCGGCGGGGGCGGGCATCGTCAACGATGTCTCGGGGGGGCGCTTCGATCCCGCGCTGCTCGCGATCGTCGCCGAGCAGGGTGCCTGGCTCGTGCTCGGCCATCTGCGCGGTACACCGGCGACGATGCAGGACGCACCGCAGTTTCACGATGTGCTCGGCGAAGTCGCCGAGGAACTGGCAGCGAGCGTCGCGCGCGCGGAAGCCGCGGGCGTCGTGCCCGCGCAGATCGTCGTCGACCCGGGCATTGGCTTCGGCAAGCGCCAGCAAGACAATCTCGCTCTGCTCGCGAACGCAGGGTGGCTGGGTGAACGGCTCGGCAAGCCCGTGCTCGTCGGACCCTCGCGCAAGGCGTTCCTCGGGCAGCTCACCGGCGATCGCGTCGATCAACGCGACGTCGCGACCGCGGCCGCCTGCGCGATCGCCGTCTTCGCCGGCGCGGATGCGATCCGCGTACACGACGTGGGAGCGGGCGTTCGCGCGGCGCGAATCGGTGCGGCGCTCCGGGGGGCACGCGCTTGATCGAGACACTGTGGAGTCTGCTGGTCGATCAGGTCGCCGGCTTCGACCCGGTGCGCGACACGATCGACATCGCGCTCGTCGCGCTCGGCGTCTACTGGCTGCTGATCCTGATCCGTGGCACGCGCGCGGTGCAGATCCTCGTCGGCCTGCTGCTGCTGATCGGCACCAGCCTCGTGTCGCATGCGTTCGAGCTGACCACCGTCGAGTGGATCCTCGACAACTTCCTCTCCTCGGCGGTGCTGATCATCATCGTGCTCTTCCAGACCGACATCCGGCGTGCGCTGGCACGCGTCGGACGCGGCGTGTTCCCTTCGGTCGCGAAGCAGGAGGAGACGCAGCTCGCCGAGGAAGTGGCGCGCGCGGCGCAGGCGCTCGCGCAGAAGCGGGTGGGCGCGCTGATCGTGCTGGAGCGCGAGACGCATCTCTCGGATCTGATCGAAGCCGGAACCGCGATCGACGCGGCGCTGAAGCGCGACCTGCTCGTCTCGCTGTTCATGCCGCAATCGCCGCTCCATGACGGCGCGGCCGTGATCTCGGCCGGCCGCATCGCGCAGGCGGGATGCATCTTGCCGCTCACGCTGCGCGAGGACCTGCCGGAGGGAGTCGGCACGCGGCATCGAGCGGCAGTCGGGATCACCGAGGAGAGCGACGCCGTGGTGATCGTCGTTTCCGAGGAGACGCAGGCGCTCTCGGTGGTGGTGGGAGGCGTGATGGCGCGCAGCCTCGACGGCGCAGGACTGCGCGAAGTGCTGCGCGACGTGCTGGCGGGCGGCGAGAGCGAGCGACGCGTGATGGCCGCGATCGCCGGGACGCGGGATGGGCGAGCAGCCGGGCGCAGCGAGCGCGCATCGGTCGAAACCCCACAAGCCGGGCGCGCGTAGCGATGCAGATCTTCGGCAACCTCGGCTACAAGCTCCTCGCGGTCGTGATCGCGGTGTTCATCTGGGTGGTGGCGCGCGGTTCGTCGAGCGTCGAGCGCGGTTTCGATATTCCGGTCGTGTTGCAGGGCGTCCCCGATGATCTCGTCGTCGTCGATCAGGGCGCCGACGTCGTGAACGTGCGGCTGCTCGGCACGCGGTCTGCGCTGCGCAACTTCGACCCGGACCGCCTCGAGTATCCGCTCGAGATCTCGGAGGCGAAGCCCGGACAGGCGGATTTCGAAGTCGACCTCTCGCGCTTCGATCTGCCGCGCGGCGCGCGCGTGGTGTCGCGGTCGCCCTCGCGGATCGAGCTCTCGCTGGAGCGCCGCATCGCCAAGACCGTGAAGGTCAAGCCCGATTGGGAGGGGACGCCTGCCGATGGGTACCGGGTCACCGGCGTCGCGACCGATCCCCCGAGGGTCCGGATCGCCGGCGCGCGCTCCGAGGTGCTACGGCTCTCCGAGGTCGCGACCGAAACGATCGACGTGGCGGGCGCGACGGGCCCGGTGGAGCGAGAAGTCCGCGTCTCGGTGGGTCCCGGTCACGTCTGGGCCGATTCGCCGCAGACCGTGAAGGTCAAGGTGTCGATCGAGGTCGATCCCGCGTACGTCGGTCCGCCGGCGCCGCGTGGATCCGGCTAGACGCCTGGGGACGAGGAGAGGGAATGGGCAGGAAAATCTTCGGGACCGACGGAGTGCGCGGTCGCGCCAACGTCGATCCGATGACGGCGGAGACGGCGCTCGCGCTCGGCCAGGCAGTGAGCGTGATGTTCCGCCGCGGCGGCGGCGACCGCCACAAGATCATCATCGGCAAGGACACGCGCCGCTCGGGCTACATGTTCGAGAACGCGCTCGTCGCCGGGATCTGCTCGATGGGCGTCGATGTGCTGCAGGTCGGTCCGATGCCGACGCCGGGCATGGCGTTCCTGACCGCCGACATGCGCTGCGACGCCGGCGTGATGATCTCGGCCAGCCACAACCCCTTCACGGACAACGGCATCAAGTTCTTCTCGCATGACGGCTTCAAGCTCCCCGACGAGTTCGAGCGGCGCATCGAGGAGCTGATCGGCAACGGCAGCCTTGCCTCGCTGCGCGCTCCCGCGGAGGAAGTCGGCCGCGCACAACGCATCGAGGACGCCACCGGCCGTTACGTCGTGTTCCTGAAGAAGACCTTCCCGCAGGAGCTGACGCTCGAGGGTCTGCGCGTCGTGCTCGATTGCGCGAACGGCGCGGCCTACAAGGTCGGGCCGACGGTGCTGAGCGAGTTGGACTCGGAGGTGTTCGCGATCGGCGACGCGCCGAACGGCAAGAACATCAACGACGGCGTCGGATCGGTGTACCCGGAAGCCACGCAGGCCAAGGTGAAGGAATTGCGCGCCGACGTGGGCATCTGCCTCGACGGCGACGCCGACCGCTGTCAGATGGTCGACGAGAAGGGCAACCTGGTCGACGGCGACGCGCTGCTGGCGCTCTCGGCCCGCGACATGGTTCAGCGCGGCACGCTGAAGGGCGGCGCCGTGGTTGCGACCGTGATGAGCAATCTCGGCCTCGAGCGGGCCGTCGAGAAACTCGGGCTGCGACTGGTGCGAACCGCGGTCGGCGATCGCTACGTCGTCGAGGAGATGCGTTCCGGCGGCTACAACCTGGGCGGCGAGCAGTCGGGTCACATCGTCTTCCTCGATCACAACACCACCGGCGACGGCCTGATGACGGCGCTCCAGACGCTCGCCATCATGCGCCGCACCGGCCAGCTGCTTTCGGAGCTGGTGAGCGACATCGAGCGCTTCCCACAGGTGCTCGTCAACATTCGCGTCGCCGAGAAGCGACCGCTCGAAAGCCTGCCGGCGGTCCAGGCTGCGGTCTCGAAGGTCGAGAAGGCGCTCGACGGCCGCGGCCGTGTGCTGATCCGCTACAGCGGCACGGAGCCCAAGGCGCGCGTCATGGTCGAGGGCGAGGACGAAGCGCGCGTGCGCGAGTACGCCGACCAGATCGCGAGCGAACTCAAACGCGCACTCGGCGGCGAGCCCAACACATGATCCTCGTTCGGCTCCGCCGCCCCGTGCGTAGCGCGACCGCGTCGCCATGCGCGCGCTAGTCGCCGCTCTCGACGCCGCCGCGGCGCTTCGGGAGCTCGTGCGTCGGAGCGAGCCGCGACTTGCCGCCATCGCATTGGCTGCCGAGATGAGCGGGGCGGACGCCGTGCGACTGTCGGCGAACGAGGCGCTGCGGCCGGTTTCGGAGGGCGACCTCTACGACGTGCGCCGCGTGGTGCGACAGCTCGAGCTGCGTCTCGCGCCGACGCCGTCGCTGCTGAAGCTGGCGCTGGAGCTGCGACCCGATCGCGTCGTGCTGGCGAGTGAGCCGACGCAGTCGCGCCTCGACGCCGCTCCGCTCGATTCCGCCGCCTTGCGCCACGCCCTGCCGCCCGCAGCGCGCGCGCTCCGGGAAGCCGGTATTCCCGTGTGGGTGCGCATCGCGCCCGAGCCCGAATCCGTGAAGCTCGCGCGCGGCGCCGAGATCGCGGGCGTAGAGCTCTCGAGCGTCGGAACCGTCGACCTCCCCGAGTCGGAGCGAGCCGCGGCGCTCGAACGCTTCGGCGATGCCGCTCGCCTCGCCGCCAAGCTACGGCTGCCGATCGGCGTCGCCGGTCGGCTCGAAGCGGGGCGTGTGCGGGGCCTCGTCCTGGCGGCGCCGATCCTCGAGCGCGTGGTGGTCGGTCGCGCGCTCCTCGCGCGCGCGCTCCTCGTCGGGATCGAGCGCGCCCTCCGCGAGCTCCGCGCAGAACTCGCGTGAGTCGCGCGATCCCGCCACAATCGGGATCGTGAGCCCCCCGGAGACGAACCTGTGAAGCACGAAATCTGGCCGCTCGCGAGCGCCGCGTCGATGCGCGCGCTCGACCGCCACAGCATCGACGTGCTCGGCGTTCCGGGCGAGCTGCTGATGGAGAGCGCGGGTCGCGCCGTCGCGGAGGTGGCACTCGCGGAGCGCGCGGGAACTGCGGGGTCCGTGCTGGTCGTCTGCGGCGTGGGCAACAACGGCGGCGACGGCTTCGTCGTCGCGCGCCATCTGCATCTGCTCGGTGTCCCGGTGCAGGTGCTGCTGGTCGGCGAGCGCCGCAAGCTGCGCGGTGATGCGGCGGCCAACGCGATGCGCCTCGACAAGCTGGGCGTCGCGATCGCGACACGCACGCCCCGCAGCGCCGACGCCGCGGTGGTCGTCGACGCGCTCTTCGGCACGGGTCTCGATCGCGCCGTGACGGGAGCTGCCGCGGCGGCGATCCGCCGGATCAACGCAGCGCGGCCGGCGTCGCGCGTCGTGTCGGTGGACCTGCCGTCGGGACTCGACGCCGACACCGGCCAGGTACACGGCGTGGCGGTGCGCGCCGACGTCACCGTGACGATCGGGCTGCCGAAGCTCGGATTGGCACAGGAGCCGGGGCGCTCGCTCGCCGGGCGCATCGTCGTCGCGCGCATCGGCATCGCCGACGCCGCGCCCGGCGTGTCGCTCGACGCCGAAGTGTGGACGCGCTTCGGCGCGGCGCGTGCGCTTCCGGCGCGACCCGCGGCGGCTCACAAGGGCAGCTTCGGACACGCACTGGTCGTCGCCGGTTCGCGCGGCAAGACGGGCGCGGCGGCGCTCGCGGCCGAGGGGGCCGCCCGCATCGGCGCGGGTCTCGTCACGATCGCGTGCCCGGCCGGTCTCAACGAGATCCTCGAAGTGAAGTGCACCGAAATGATGACGGCG
The DNA here is from genome assembly GCA_018262315.1 of Deltaproteobacteria bacterium. Classification (GTDB taxonomy): domain Bacteria; phylum Myxococcota_A; class UBA9160; order UBA9160; family PR03; genus PR03. The sequence continues at coordinate 14,446 of JAGSPS010000117.1, forward strand.
CCGCTGCCGGATGCTGCCGAGGGGAGCTTTGCGAGCGCAGCCCTCGGTCCGCTGCTGGCGCTCGCGCGCGAGCGCGACGCGGTGGCGCTCGGTCCCGGCGTCGGTCGCGAGGCGGACGTGCAGAAGCTCGTGCGCGAGTTCGCGGTGCGCTGTCCGCGACCGCTGGTGATCGACGCGGACGGGCTCTTCCCGTTCGCGAAAGCGGCGCTCGGCGCGTTGAAGGCGCGCAAGGCCGCCACTATTCTGAGCCCTCACCCGGGCGAGGCGGCGCGTCTGCTCGGCGCGACGGCTGCGGAGATCAACCGCGACCGCGTCGGCGCAGCGCGGCGACTCGCCGCGGAGGCGGGCAGCGTGGTGATCTTGAAGGGAGCCGCAACGGTGATCGCCGGGCCGGATCGGCGCACCGCGATCAATCCGACCGGCGGTCCCGCGCTCGGCAGCGGCGGCACCGGCGACGTGCTCACCGGAATCGTGGTGGGTCTCGTCGCACAGGGGCTTCTCGCGTTCGAGGCGGCGACGCTGGGCGCGTGGTTGCACGGTTTTGCGGGCGACCGGCTGGCGGCGCGTCGCGGCCGCTCCGGGATCCTGGCGAGCGAGGTGGCGGCGGAGTTGCCCGAGGCATGCGAGGCGTTGCGCAGGCAGGGCGGCGTCGCGGAGCAGTGCGGCGTTGCGCTTCCGTTCCCGTAGCAGCGCCGAGACGCGCGATGCGGCTCGTCGTCTGGGTGCGGCGATCGAAGCGGTCGCTGAAACCCGCGCGATCGGCTGCGTGGTCGGTCTCAGCGGCCCCCTCGGTGCGGGCAAGACGGAATGGGTGAGGGGATTGGCGGAAGGCCTGGGCGTCGACACGAGATTGGTGACGAGTCCCACCTTCGTGATCGCCAGCGAGTATCGCGGCGCGCGACCGCTCGCCCACGTGGATTTCTACCGGCTTTCGAGCGAAGCAGAGCTGGAGGCGACGGGATTCGTGGACCTGCTCGATCCCGGCCAGGTCGTGGCGATCGAGTGGTCCGACCGGTTTCCCGGCGCGCTGCCCGGGGATCGGATCGAAGTGCGCATCGCCCGCGATGCGGACGAACCGGAAAGCGCGCGCGAGGTCGAGACGGCGGCGCTGGGTCCGATCGCCGAACGCGTGCTCCAGCACTTCGAGCGCGAGATGAAGGGCCGGGAGGAACGAGCGCCGTGGCGTTGATCGTCCAGAAATTTGGCGGCACCAGCGTCGCCGACGTCGGGCGGATCCGACACGTCGCCCGGCGGGTGGTCGCGACCGTGCAGCAGGGGCACCGCGTCGCAGTCGTGGTGTCGGCGATGGCGGGTGAGACCGACGCGTTGGTGGCGCTCGCGAAGGACGCCGGAGGCGAGCGCCCCGACCCGCGCGAGTACGACGTGCTGGTCGCGACGGGCGAGCAGAAGACCATCGCGCTGCTCGCGATGGCAATCCACAGACTGGGTCACAAGGCGCGCTCGTTCACCGGCGCGCAGATGGGGATGCGCACCGACGCGTCGCATACGCGCGCGCGCATCCAGCACATCGACCGCGCGCGCATCGAAGCGGTGCTCGACGCGGGCGCCGTCGCGGTGCTCGCGGGCTTCCAGGGCATCGACGACGCGGGCGACGTCACGACGCTCGGCCGCGGCGGCTCGGACACGTCGGCCGTCGCCGTCGCCGCAGCGCTCGAAGCCGACGTCTGTGAGATCTACACGGACGTGAACGGCGTCTACACCACCGATCCGAACATGGTGCCCGCCGCCCGCAAGCTCGCGCGCATCTCGTTCGAAGAGATGCTCGAAATGGCGAGTCTCGGCGCCAAGGTATTGCAGATCCGTTCGGTGAAGCTCGCCCAGCAGTACGGCGTGTCGCTGCACGTTCGCTCGACCTTCGAGGAGGGCGAGGGCACGTGGGTGACCCGCGAGGAGGACGTGATGGAGCACCTGGTCGTCTCCGGTGTGACCTACCAGCGCAATGAAGCCAAGATCCGCGTCGCGGGCGTGAAAGACCAGCCTGGAATTTCGGCGCGACTCTTCACGCCACTCTCCGACGCGGGCATCGTCGTGGACATGATCGTCCAGAACGCCAGCCAGGACGGCAGCACCGACATCACCTTCACCGTGCCGCGGACAGACCACAAACGCGCGCTGGAGATGGCGGCGCGCGTCGGCCGCGAGATCGGCGCACAGTCTGCCGAGGGCGACGAGAAGATCGCCAAGGTCTCGATCGTCGGGCTCGGCATGAAGGACCACGCCGGCGTCGCCTCGAAGATGTTCCGCACGCTCGCCGACGAGGGCATCAACAT
>JAGSPS010000118.1 GCA_018262315.1 Deltaproteobacteria bacterium
GCGAGGATCACTTCGCGCACGCCGCCCCGGCGCACGCGCGACTCGAGGTCGGCGATGCGCAACTCGTCGGGGCCGATGCCGTCGATCGGCGAGAGTGCGCCGCCGAGCACGTGGTAGCGACCGGAGTAGCTGCCCGTCGCCTCGACCGCGGCGAGGTCTGCCGGTTCCTCGACCACGCAGAGCTGTGACGCGTCGCGGCGCGCGTCGCGGCAGATCGCGCAGGGCGAGGCGTCGGTCAGGTCGAAGCACTCGGCACAGAGGACGATCTCCTTCTTGAGCCGCACGATCGCCTCGGCGAGTTCCTGGACCTGCGACTCGGGCGACGAGAGCATGTGGAAGGCGAGTCGCGTCGCGGATTTCTCGCCGATCCCAGGCAAGCGCCGCAGGGCTGCCACGAGGCGTTGGATCGGGGCCGATGTGCGCACGAGCGGCGATCCTAGCAGCAGCCCCGATGCGCGGTTCGGCTCAGCGCGACTGGGAATCCGGGCCGCGACCGGTACCCAGCGGCACTTGCAGCCCACCCGCGGCTCGCTGCATCTCCTCCTGCACCATGCGCTGCGCGCTCGCGAGAGCGGCGTTGACGGCCGCGGCGACGAGATCCTGGAGCATCGCGCGGTCGGCGCCCGCGAGCAGCTGCGGGTCGATCTCGAGCTGCAGGACGCGCAGCTCGCCCGAAACCGTTGCAGTGACGAGCCCCGCCCCGGCGCTTGCTTGCACGCTGCGCCGCGCCAACTCGCGCTGCACGGACGCCATCCGCTTCTGCATCTCCTGGGCCTGGCGCAGCAGCGCGCCGAGATCGGGCGTGCTCATCGCGCGGCGCCAGCCGGGCCACTCGTGTCGCCGAGCGGGCGGATCTCGACGACCTCGCCGCCGAGGATCTCGAGCGCCGCGTTCACGGCGGGGTGGGCGAGCGCCTCGCGCCGGCGTTGGCGCACCGTTTCGTCGTCGGCCGCGCTGGCGCCCGTTCGTGCGCCGTCGGCCGGTCCCTTGATCGCGACCCGCATCGGCCGTCCGAACAGGCGCGCGCAGACGGTTTCGAGATCGCCGCGCCGGCGTTCCAGCCGATGCGCCGCGAACGCCTGCGCGGCGCCCAGCACGAGGCCGGTCTCGGTGCGATCGACGATCGTCACCCCATCGAGCGCGGCGCCGAGCGCGCGGTCGCGTTCCGACGCGAGTGCGCGCAGGCGATCGAGGAGCGGGAGCGCGCTCGGGTCGGGCGCGGGAGCGAGAGCTTCGGGCGGATCGGAGGGCGCATCGTCTTCGCTGGGTGGCGCGGCGACCTCGGCAACCGGGGCGCTTTGGGCTTCCGATCGCCGCGTGGGTGCACCCGTCGCGGACCGCGTCGTTGGCGGCCTCTCGCGGGCCGGACGGGGACCGCGGTTCGATCCCCCGGCCCCGCCGTCATCCGGTGCGCTCTCGCCCGCGAGGCGACGTTCGAGCGTGTCGAGCCGCGCGAGGAGCGCCTGGACGTCGTCGCCCGCGGGTGTCGTGGCGAGTCGCACCAGCGCCATCTCGAGCACGGCGAACGGCTGCGGCGCCCACGCGAGATCTTCCTGCTCGCGCACCAGCGCGCGGAACATGCGGCGCAGGCGGGCCGCGTCGGTGCGCGACGCGAGCTGGCGCAGCTCGTCGAGTTCCGTGTCGCTGCCTTCGACGAGCCCCGCCGCGTCCGGCGCGAGGCGCAGCACGACGAGGTCGCGCAGCACGCCGAGCAGCTCGCCGCCGAGCCTGCGCGCCTCGATGCCCATCTCGGCGGCGCGCCCGCATGCCGCGAGCGCGGCAGCCGGATCCGCGTCCACGCAGGCCGCGACGATCGCCACCAGCACGCGGCGGTCGATCAGATCGAGCACTTCGGCGACGCGATCGTCGTCCACCTCGGTGCCGCCCATCGCGATCACCTGGTCGAGCAGCGTCAGCGAGTCGCGCAGCGAGCCGTCGCCCTCGCGTGCGATCGCCAGCACGCTGCGCTGCGACACGCCGATGCCCTCGGCCTTCGCGACCTCGGCGAGCCGCGCCGCGACCTCCGCGGTCGGCAACCGGCGCAAGTCGTAGCGCTGGCAGCGCGACACCACGGTGAACGGGATCTTCTCCGGGTTCGTGGTGGCGAACACGAAGAGACTGCGCGGCGGCGGTTCCTCGAGCGTTTTCAACAGCGCGTTGAAGGCGGGCGTCGAAAGCATGTGCACTTCGTCGACGACGAAGATGCGGTACTTGCCGGGCGACGGCGCGTAGCGCACCGCCTCGATCAGCTCGCGCACGTCGTCCACCGAGGTGCGGCTCGCGGCGTCGATCTCCTGCACGTCGGTGGAGGAGCCGGCGGCGATCTCCTTGCACGACGCGCACTCGCCACAGGGCGTCGCGGTGGGTCCCTTCTCGCAGTTGAGGCAGCGCGAAAGGATGCGCGCGATGGTGGTCTTGCCGACGCCGCGGGGCCCGCACAGCAACACCGCGTGCGGGACGCGCCCCGTCGTGATCGCATTGCGCAGCGCGGTGGTGACGTGCTCCTGGCCCGCCACCTCCTCGAAGCTCTGCGGTCGCCATTTGCGGGCGAGAACCTGGTAACTCAAAGGGGGAACCCCGAATCCATCACCCGGAGAGTCATCACCCGGAGGGCCGAACGCTGCGCGCCCTGCTCTCAGCGCCGAAGAGAGATCGCAGGGCACCCCACTCGCCGCTGGCTCCTCGCTGCCGCTGCTCCCTTCCGGGTCTGACGGGGTTCACGAAGCGCCGAACTCGAACGGGACCCTGCGATCACGCCTCGGCGCTGCGCCGAGCGCGGCGAAGGTAGGGTCGGCTCCGGGGTGGGTCAAACCTCGCCGACGCTCCGCGACTCGCAACCAGGTGAATGGATTCCGCTCCCGCGCCGCGACGGTCCGCGCGCGGCGACGGACCCGGCTCGTCGGGATGCTCTCTGCCGTGCGCGATGACGGGGCGCTGGTGTCAGCATCCACGGGTCGAAGAGCGGCCGACAGAATGTCCGGCGCGCTGGTATAACCCGTAGCACGCGTCCCGTTGGTCGATACCGCCGCACGTACGGGGGAGATGGATGGGGGGACTCACCGCGATCCTGCCGACCTCGCGCCGGCCGGTCGTCTGCATCGCGATCCGTGACGATGGCTGAGATGCCGCTTCGGGTTCGCTGAGATGAGACGGTGGCTCACCAGCGTGCGCGTTGCCGAGCGGGAACGTTTTGCGTTCTTCATCGGGCTCGGCGCGCTGATGGCGGTCGCGCAGATGCTCGGGCAGGCGGGCAGCGAGTCGCTTTTCCTCGCTCGACTCGGCGCCGCGCGGCTGCCCGCAACGTTCGTCATGGCATCGCTCACGACGGTCGCTGCGTCGCTGCTCTATGCGCTGCGCGTCGGTCGTGCGCGCAACGATCGCGTGCTGGTGGAACTGCTCGTGGTGGCGGCGCTCGCCGTCGCGCTCGCCGCGTTCGCGGTGCGCGAGGGCTCGGCTCCCGGACTCGTGGCGCTCTACTGCCTTTTCTTTGCGACCCAGGCGGTTCTCACCAATCACTACTGGACGCTCGTCGGAGATTTCTTCGACACGCTCGCCGCCAAGCGCATGGTGCCGCTCTTCACGGTCGGACTCTCGCTCGGTGGCGCATTCGGCGGCGCGACCGCCATGGCCGTCGTCTCGGCGCTCTCGGCGGAAGCGCTGCTCGTTGGCTGGGCGCTGGGTCTCCTGACCGCGGCGGCGCTCGTACTGGGTTCGCGCGCCCGCTTTCAACGATGGCGTGCGCTCGCGTCCGGCGAGGAGGACGAGACCTCCGTCGCAGGGATCAGTGCGGCAATGCGCTACCTGCGCGCGTCGCCGCTCGGCCGCCGCCTCGTCGCGTCGTCGCTCGCGATGGTGCTCGCCGTCTTCGTCGCGCAGTACCTGTACTCGGGGATGATCGTGGCGGCCTTCCCCGACGAGGCGCGACTCGCAGCTTTTCTCGCGCTCTATCTCGCGCTGAGCAATGGGGTCGAGGTGTTGGTCGAGTTGCTCGCGACGCCGCTGGCGATCCGCCGCCTCGGCGTGCCCACGGCGAACCTGATCCATCCGCTGCTCACGGCGCTGAGTTTCGTCGGACTGGCCGTCTCGCCCGGGCTCGTCACGGCGGTGGCGGCACGCGCCAACCGCGAGCTGCTCGACAACGCGCTCGCCATTCCCGTGCGCACGCTCGCCGGGAACGCGCTGCCCCAGCGCTTCCGCTCGCGGGTGCGCGCGTTCCTGGAAGGCATCGTCGTGTACTCGGGAATGTCGCTCGCGGGTGCCGTGCTGCTCGCGGCCGGCACGCTGCCGGCGAACGCGCTGGCAGCCGCCGGCGCGGCCCTCGCGCTGCTCTATCTGCTCGCGAACCTCGCGGTGCGCCGACACTATGTAGCGGCGATCGTGTCCGAGTTGCGCGCCGGGCGACTCGACCTGCGCGAACTGCAGAGCGAGATCGGCGCGCGCGAGGCGAAGTCACTCGCGGAGCTCTGGAGCCATCTCGCACGCACAGAGCGCGGCGAACCGGGCGCCGCCGTGCTGGAGCTGCCGCCGTTGCTCGTGGCGCACGGCGTTTCGGCTCCGGTCCGCGACGCCGTGACGCATGCGAGTCCGCGCCTGCGCGCGGTTTGCCTGGAAGCGCTGGCCCCGGTCGAAACGGATCCCGTGCTGTGGCACGCCGCGCTCACCGATCCCGACGCCTCCGTGCGACGCGTGGCGCTGCGCGTCGCGCCGACGGCGGCGCTGCGGGAACCGGCGGTTGCCGAGGCGCTGCGGGCGAGCCTCGCCGACGTCGACCCGCATGTGCGCGCCGAGGCGGCGCGCCGTCTGGGTGTCGAGGGCGAAGCCGTGCTGGTCGGGTTGCTCGACTCGGGCGACGCGGCGTGCGTCGTCGCGGCACTCGAAGCGGCGCCGCCCTCATTCGCGCGCGCGGCGGCCGCCCAGCTCGACGCGCGTGATCCGCAGGTGCGCGCCGCGGCGCTGGGCGCGCTGGCGCGTGCCGCTGACGACGGCGCGGTGAGGTTCGCGGCGCTCTGCGATCGACTCGCCGACCCGGACGTGCGCGTGCGCTGCGCCGCGGTCGCAGCGCTCGCAACGCGACGCGAAGAGGAAGGATGCGCCGTGCTCGCCGGCGCGCTGCGCGATCCCGCGCGCGAGGTGCGCAGCGCCGCCGTCAACGCGCTCTCCGCGCAGGGTGATCGCGGCGCGTTGACCGCTCGAACGATTCTCACGGCGCCCGAGGAATCGGCCGTCAGTGCCGCGATGCGCGTGCTCGCCGGCGTGGGCTCCGCCGCCGCCCGCGGCCTGCTCCGCAGCGAGTACGCAGCTCGCGTACGCGAGGCGATCACCGCGTTGCACTGCGCTCGCGTGCTGGGCGCGGCGGGTGCTGCTGTGCCGCGCTTCACACTGGTCGCGAACGGAGACGCGCTGGCGCGTGCGCTGCGCCTCGCCTGGCGCGCACTCGCCAGCCTCGAGGACGAACGCGTGGTGCGAAGCGCGGAACGCGCGCTGCGCCTCGCATCGGGGCGCTTGCGCGCCGACGCACTCGAAGTCGTGTCGCAGCTGGGTCAGCGCGAGACGTCGCGCCAGCTCGTGCTGCTGCTCGAGCCGATCCCGGTCGAGGAAAAGCTCGCCGGGTTGCGCGGCGACGTCACGCCGCCGCGCGACCTCGCCGAGGCGAAGCTGTGCGTGCGCGCGCTGTCCTCGCCCTGGGCTCGCATTGCTGCCGATTTGCCGAACGCAAAGGAGGGTGTCCTGATGGAACGCATGCTCTCGCTACGACAGGTTTCGCTTTTCTCGCGGATGAGCCTCGAACGGCTGCACGCCATCGAGCGCATCACGCAGGAGTCGGAGTACGTGCGCGGGGAAGTCATCATGCGCGAGGGTCAGGTGGGCGACGAACTCTTCTGTCTCGTGGAAGGAGAGGTCGAAGTGCTACGCGGCGCGGGAACGCCGGACGAGAGACAGCTGAACCGGCTCGGCCCCGGGGCCTACTTCGGTGAGATGGCGGTACTCGACGGTTCTCCGCGCAGCGCCACGACCGTCGCGGCGAGTCGCGTGCGCGTGCTGGTGCTCGCCGGCGAACGCCTGCGGGAACTCGTGCAGGAAATGCCCGAGCTGGCGTTCGACTTGCTGCGCGTGCTGGCGGATCGGGTGCGCAACGCGGAGCAGAAGCTGGCGCCGATCGCATAGCGAGAGCCGGATCGGATCAGCGCTGGAGCGGGCGCGTGTCGCGGGGCCGCGGTCGGCGGCGTGCCGCGACGGAAGCACAGGGCTGGCAGAGCGGATTCGAGGCGTCGACGAGGCGCGGTTCGTGGAGCTGCCCGCAGAGCGTACAGCTCACGAGTACGAGAGCGGTGTTGTGTTGCATCAGACCTCCCAGTCGATCCCGTGCCGCGGTCCAGACGGCGGCGGGAACAGCTTCGATCATCGGGCTGAAACCCCCATGGCTTGAGGGATTCCAGTCATTGCCACACAGATTGGCACACAGCGAAGTGGAGCCCGCGACATGCGCGGGGGAGGCAGAATAGCGGCAGATCTGGCGTGTGCACGTCCCCGACACGCTGTCATCGTCAGGCGCGGGGCGGGGATTCGCCGGCGCCGCGTTGCCGGGCGCGATTGCACAGATCCTGCCGCGGTGTCGACCGGCCGCGTGCGTGGAGCGCCGCTCCCGCACCGGGCAGGTCGAAAAGCGGCGCGCGGCCTTCAGCCGCCGATGCGCCGGATCGCTTCGCTGCCGTCCCAGTGGCGCGCCGCTTCGCGGATGTGCGCAAAGAAGCGTCCCTTCGGCCCGCTCACTTCGGACAGCTCGACGACCGTTCCGGGGTGCGTCTCGGTGGCGACGTAGACGAAGCGCCCGTCCGCTCCACCCGCGCAGCCGGATTGACCGACGCGGAGTCCCCGCGCTTCGTGGCGCGCGAGATCTGCGTCGAAGGCTTCCGTCCAGTAGGCGACGTGTTGCAGTCCCTCGCGGCCCGCGGCGAGGAAATCGCGGTACATCGAGGGCGCGTCGTTGCGCGTCTGGATCAACTCGAGTTGGAGCGGGCCCGAGTTGGCGAGCGCGATGCTGATGGCGGCGTCCGACGGCTCGCCGAGGTAGCGGAACTCCGTGATCGGCGCGCGTTCGAAGTAGAACCAGGGGCCGACGCCCAGCACTTCGACCCAATGCTTCATCGCCGCTTCGATGTCGCGGACGACGTAACCGTTCTGCCGGATCTCCCCGAACACGCGACTCATGCGCCGTCCTCCGATGCGAAGCCGCCCAGCGGAATGCGTGCGATTGGTTGGCAGGTCGAAGCGCGGCTGAGTAGGCTGGGCGGCCAGCATAGACCAGCCGCCCCGAACGAATCGACGGAGCGCACCGCACGACCGAGCGGATGCTCGCGTTCGAGGGGCGCGCAGCGAGGGGGAATGACCGGATGCAGCGACGTTTCGAGGGTCGCGTCGCGCTGGTGACCGGCGCGGCGAGTGGCATCGGCCGCGCAACGGCGCTGCGACTCGCGGCGGAAGGCGCACGCGTCGCGGCGGTCGATCGCGACGCCGCGGGCGCGCAGCGCACGGTCGCGGAAATTGCGGAAGCGGGCGGTACGGCGCGCAGCTTTGCGTGCGACGTCGCGTCGAGCGCTGCTGTCGCCGAGACCGCGCGCGCCGCCGAAGCCGCGCTCGGTGCGGCCGACGTGCTCGCCAACGTCGCCGGCATCGGCGATCGCGGCGGTGCGCCGATCGAGTCGATCGACGACACGGTCTTCCACGGCGTGCTCGCGGTGAATCTCGCCGGCCCGTTCTATTTCTGTCGCGCGCTGCTGCCCGGCATGGCGGAGCGCGGTCGCGGCGCGGTGGTGAACGTCTCGTCGCTGGCGGGTCGCACCAAGAGCGCCCTGGGAGGCCTCGCCTACACGGCGAGCAAGTCGGGCCTGCTCGGACTCACGCGCCATCTCGCGTTCGACTACGGACCGCGCGGTGTGCGCGTCAACGCGATCTGCCCGGGCGGCGTCGACACGCCGATGATTCGCAGCGCCGCCGCGGCGGGAGCTGCCCAGGGCGGGGAGATCGCCAAGCTGCGCGCCGCGCACGCGGCGGCGCTGCAAGCGCTGATGCCGATCAAGCGGCTCTCGTCGGCGGAAGAGCAGGCGGCGGCGATCGCGTTCCTCGCGTCGGACGACGCCTCGTACATCAACGGCGTCTCGCTGGACGTGAACGGCGGCCTTTTCATGGCTTGAGGGAGGAGGTCGGATGCCCGTGCAGATTCCGCTGCCGCGCGACGAGGAGCTGTCCGAGGAGACGCGCAAGGCGCTCGGCGCGCTCCCGCCGCTCCACGTCTTCCGCATGATGGCCGCAGCACCCGCGAGCTTCCGCCCGTTGCTCGACCTCGCGCGCTCGATCCTGGTGGGCGCCGACTTCGATGCGCGCAAGCGCGAGATCGCGGTGCTGCGGGTCGCGCATGTGACGCGTTCCCTCTACGAGTGGACGCAGCACCAGCGGCTCGGTCGCAACCTGGGTGTCACGGATCGGGAGATCGAAGCGATCCGCGGCGAGGACCCCGTCACGAGCCTCGGCGAAGAAGGCAATCTGCTGTGTCGCGTCGCCGACGAGATCAGCCGCGACGTGCGCCTGTCCGACGGGGCGCTCGAAGCGATCGTCGCGCGCTACGGCAACCGCCAGGCGAGCGAGCTGATCGTCTGCTGCGCGTACTTCAACATGCTGTCGCGCTTCCTCGAATCGACGCGCGTTCCGCTCGAAGCGGAGAACCTGCTCGGCGACCGGACGCCGGAGCGCGTCGCGGAAGAGGCGGCGAAGCGCGGCGCGGAGTAGC
>JAGSPS010000351.1 GCA_018262315.1 Deltaproteobacteria bacterium
CCGCAGCGTTCCCGCGATACGCGGATCGTGCGTGCGCGCCGAGCGCCCGCGGGTGAGCAGGATGATCGGCACACCGGGCGTCGCTGCGACTTCGCCGAGGCGATCGTCACGCACCACGCGCAGCGACGGCTCGCTCGCTTCCGCCGCCGGCACGAGCGCGTAGCCGAGCTTCCAGAGCAGCACGCGCGAGGTCGGCGCGTAGTCGGAATCGGCGGCATGGGAGGCGATGCACAGGCGCGGTTCGCTCATCAGGGGATGGATCGGCGGATCTCGCGGATCAGTTGAGCCGTGGATGCACGCGCAGGCCAGGACGCAGGTGTGTCCCCGAACTCCACTGCCCGTCCATATCGAGGACCGTCCCCTTTCTCCGCGGTAGCATGCCGCGCGGCGGATGGAGCGCTGAAACCAGAAGAGGACCCGATGCCCGAGATGAATCGCCGCTGGACGCTGGCTGCGCGACCGCACGGGATGCCGAAGGAGAGCGACTTCGCGTTCGGCGAGGCGCCGATCCCGCCGGTCGGGGACGGCCACGTGCTGGTGCGCGTGCTTTTTCTGTCGTTCGACCCGACCCAGCGCGGCTGGCTCGAGGATCGCCCGAGCTATCTGCCGCCGGTGCAGCTCGGCGAGGTGATGCGCGCGGTCGGGGTCGCTGAAGTGGTGGAGTCGAAGCATCCCGGCTTCGCCAGGGGCGATCTCGTGCAGGGCATGTTCGGCTGGCAAGACTACGCGCTGATTCCGGGCGCGCTGCTCGGCGCGAAGCTCCGGGCCGGCGTTCCGCCGACCTGGTCGCTCGGCGTACTCGGCGTCACCGGACTCACCGCGTACTTCGGCATGCTCGATCTCGGCAAGCCGAAGGCGGGCGAGAGCGTCGTGGTGTCGGGCGCGGCGGGCGCGACGGGCTCCGTCGCGGGACAGATCGCGAAGCTGCAGGGCGCGCATGTGGTCGGTATTGCCGGCGGTCCGGCCAAGTGCGCGTGGCTCACGAAGGAGGCGCACTTCGACGCCGCGATCGACTACAAGCACGAGGACGTCGCCGCGCGCCTGCGCGAGCTCTGTCCGAAGGGCATCGACGTCTACTTCGACAACGTCGGCGGCGAGATCCTCGACGCGGTGCTCGGACAGATCGCGCAACGCGCGCGCATCGTGCTGTGCGGCAGCATCTCGAACTACAACGAGGTGACGCCCCCGCCAGGCCCGCGCAACCTGAGGAACCTCGTGGCCCAGCGCGGTCGCATGGAGGGCTTCATCATCCTCGATTACGTCGCTCGCTTCGGCGAAGGCGTCGCGAAGCTCTCGGAGTGGGTGCGAAGCGGCGCGATCGTGCACCTGGAAGACGTGCAGCACGGACTCGAGAACGCCCCGCGCACGCTGCTGCGCCTCTTCACCGGCGCCAACACCGGCAAACAGCTCCTCGAGCTCTAGAAGAGGTGCCGGGCGTCAAGTTATTTCGTGTCAAGTTATTTTCGACTCGGCCGGTTCGCGGCGCCCCATCGAATGACCTGACAAGAAGTACCTTGACGCCCGGCACCGGCTGTTCGCGGCGCCGGCAATGCGTTGCGAGAGCTGGCGGAGAGCCTGGGGTAGCCTCGGTGCATGGCGAAGGGTGATCTGGAGCGGATTTTCGCCGCGCTCGAACGAAGCGGCGCGCGCTACCTCGTGGTGGGTGGCGTCGCGGTCGTGCTGCACGGGCATCCGAGGTTCACCGCCGATCTCGATCTGGTGCTCGCGCTCGATCCTGCCAACCTGCGGCGTGCGCTCGATGCGCTGAGCCGGCTCGGTTACCGGCCCCGAGCGCCGGTTTCGCTCGACGAGTTTCTCGACCCGGCGACGCGTCAACGCTGGATCGAAGAGAAGGGCATGACGGTGTTGTCGCTGTCGAGCCCCGCGATTCCGACCACGGAAGTCGATCTCTTCGCGAGCGAACCTTTCCCGTTCGACGCCGCCTACGGACGCGCGCTGCGGGCGGACTTGCGCGACGTGGTCGTGACGGTTGCAAGCCTGCCTGACCTGATCGCTCTCAAGCGGCGTGCGGGTCGGCCGCAAGATCTGGAAGACGTGCGAATCCTCGAGGCGATCGAGCGGGAACTCGGCCGAGATGAGTGAAGCGAAGTCCGAATCGGGAAACGACGAGCAGCATCGCGAGCAGCGACGCGCATGGTTGCGACTCACGTATCTCCAACGGCTGGAATGGCTCGAGCAGGCCAAGCGCTTCGCTGCGCGCGCACTCGAAGCCGCACGCGCGCGCGCCGAAAGCGACGAGCCGCAGCGCTAGGAGACTTGGGAGAGGTGCCGGCTATCCCTGCGCTAGATCACGCCGTCCCAGAGCGTGCGTTCGGCTGCGGCGGGATCGTTCTGCACGCCACAGCGCGCGCCGAGTTCCATCGTGGCGCGCTGACCCGTCTCGTAGCGCGGCCAGACGCCGAGCGCGGCGTGACTGGGATCGCCGTTCCGCGCGAACGAGAGCCACGAATCCATCGTGCGCTCTGCCAGCCGCTGCGCGTCCGGACCGGCGCCGACGAACTTGTCGGCGCCGGGCAGATCGAGGCAGTCGAATAGGAACGGGATCTCGATGGCGTGACACGCACCGAGTACGCCGCCGAAAGCAGGCGATTCCCAGGTGAACCGGTACATGAACACGTCCGCTCGCTGGGCGCGCTGCGCCTCGGCCACGCGGATCGCCGGGATGCGGAAGATGCGATCGGTCTCGATCGCGATCCAGATCGCCGGCCAGTCCGCTTCGGGTCGCGTGGCGCGATAGCCCGCGGCGATCTTCGCGCCGTCGGCATGCGGCAGGCGCTGTTGGAGGCGCTCGGCGATCTTCTCCTCGTCGAGCTGACGCAGCTGCGTGTCCATGAAGCCGAACAGCTTCCACTCGTCGCGCGTGCTCCCGACTAGGACGCGCACGTCGCGCGAAATGCCAGCGCGGATTTCGTCGAGTGGATGGCGCGGCAACACGGAACCGTCGACGACCGGCTGGAACGGGAGCAGCTGGGTGCCTCCGAGCGCGAGCATCTGGAAGCTCACCGTCTGCTGCACCTGCTTCAACTTGTCGATCGGCATCTCGCGCAGCTGTTTCACGTTGGCCGTCGCCATCCCGAGGCCCGAGAGGACCGCGGCGGTGATCGCCGTCGACGACTCGCGATCGGCGTGGATCGCCTGACACGAACCGCTCTGCGGCACCGCCTTGTGGAACAGGCCGCACGCCGCCGGGCAGCCGAGCAGCGTGCCGACGCTCATGCCGCCCGCCGACTCGCCGAAGATCGTCACGTTGCCGGCGTCGCCGCCGAACGCCTCGATGTGATCGCGCACCCA